>JAFVTF010000003.1 GCA_017503375.1 Lentisphaeria bacterium
TAAAAATTTTTCTCTTGGGTAACGGTTGTTTTAATTACCAAACCACCTCCGTAATCTCTGTAAACTCCGTTCACTCTGTTCAAAAGACTCAATTAAAATGCGTTTTCTGTATGCAGGTTTTGCAACAGCCCCCTTTTTCCCCTCCTCAAGGAACAACCTTTATTGGGAACAGAGCCAAATTTTTCTATTCGGGACTGATGCTTAAACGCTTTACAGTTTTGCATCAGTCCTTTTTTTTTGAAATTGCCTCATATTATCAATCTAGATATGTTGTAGATATGTATTTTATTTGTAATAACTTGATGGATAATAAGTTATAACTTTGAACTTCTGTCTGGTTGTAATCGCTGAAAAAATGTTATATATTATGATCGAGCAGAGGATAAAACTATGATCAAGGCGATGAATCCGAAAATGAAAAGCCGTTCTATTGCAACGGCATTGAAACAGAAAATCCGGAGTCAGAAACTGACGCCGGGTTCACCTTTGCCATCAGCCCGTGATTTAGCCCGGCAATATCAAGTTTGTATGATGACAGCAAACCGGGCGTTGGATATTCTGGAAAAGGAATCGATCATTATCAGGCGGAAAGGCAGTGGGAATTTCGTTCAGAGAAATATTATCCGGGGGCGCCGTCTGCTGCTGGGGATTGCGGATATGCTGGAACAATCGGAAGATTCCGTCAGAAGGATTTTGCTGGATGTTTTTCCGGAAGCGGCAATTTCCTGTTTCAGGGAAGAAAATTGCGATTACCGTATGATTTCCTATTCCGATTTCCTGAATCATAATGCGGAAGCATTGGCAGATTGCAGCGGGCTTTTGATTTCCACCTCTTATATAGATGATATTACGGAACCGTTTATCCGTTCTCTGAAAATCCCTGTGGTGTTATACCGTTCGGAGTATGAACTGGATTTGCCGTTTCCTCAGGTGATCCCGAATCATTCCATTGTGATGAATCAGCTGTTTGAGTTTGCGGAAGAGGATAACATTCCGGGGATCATGATATTCAGTTATAATTATGCAAATAATCTGGCACGTGGCAGAGTATTTGAAGCGTATGCAAAAAAACATCATTTTACGGATGAGCAGATTCGATTTTCAGAAATTCCTGCATTGGAGTTCCGGCAGAGGCTTATTCCGCTGATTCCGGAAATTCCGGGAAAACTGGTTATCACCTGCAGCAGTTTCATGACGTTTGAATTGATTCAGCTTTGCAGTGAAAAGGGATATGTCTGCGGAGTGGACTATCAGTTGGTCAGTTATGATAATCTCCGTAAAAGCATGCAGATTCCGGCGGGGATCCCTGAAATTACTTCCATTGATTATTCCAGGACTGCAGCGGCAAAAACAGCGGCAAAATTATTGATCCATTCCGTCCGGAATCCTCATTCAGTAGGGTGTCAGACGATTAAATTTCCCACCCAATTGAGAATCAAAGAATCAGCATTTCAAAACAGAAAGGATTTGATTTTATCATGATCAGTTATAAAACTCCGGCATTTGTGGAGAAAAAAGGCGTTGTTTTATCCCATGAACAGATCCCCTATGACAGTGCATTGACATTCAATGCGGGGATCAGCCGTTATGGCGATGGGTATGTGATGCTTTTCCGGAATGATTATGGTTTCTGCAAGCAGGATTTTGATGATTTTTATGCCGGAATTTCTGATAATACAACTCCGAAAACAAATTTAGGAGCTGCATTCAGTAAGGATGGAATCAACTGGGAAGTTGCTCCGGAAAGTGTATTTTCCCTTTCCGGAAACGGGATCAGCCGTCTTTATGATCCCAGAATCACCGATTTCGGAGATGGCTCCTTTGGAATTTGTTTTGCTGTTGACAGTTCAAGCGGTGTGCGCGGTGGCGTTGCTGTTACGGAAGACTTCAAGCATTTTGATATCAAATCCATTTCTCTCCCGGAAAACCGGAATATGGTACTCTTTCCGGAAAAGATTAATGGCGAATATATCCGTTTGGAACGGCCGTTTCTTGCCAGAGGAAAAGGTCATTCCATCTGGCTTTCCCGTTCTCCGGACTTGATCCATTGGGGGAAATCCGAACTGGTTTTGAGTTCAAATGATCTGCCGTATGCCAATTTAAAGATCGGACCCGGAGCACCTCCGGTAAAAACTCCTTACGGCTGGCTGACTCTGATTCACGGCGTGGAACAGCAGGAGGAAGAGTTCGTTTCATGGCATCGTGATTGGAAGTCTGCTTATTACGGCGGTGTGATGCTTCTGGATTTGGAAAATCCGGCAAAAATCATTGCATTGGCAAAGAAACCTCTGTTGGTTCCGGAAGAAAAATATGAATTGGAAGGATTCCGCGGAGGTGTGATTTTCCCCGGCGGAATGGTGGCTGAACCGGATGGAAGGGCAAAAATTTATTATGGTGCCGCAGATACCGTGGAGTGTCTGGCTGAAGCAAATATTGAAGATCTGATCAAGTTTTGTTTTGAATATAACAAATTGGAGAAATCATGATGAGAAAACTTATTGCCGGTATGTTCCTGTGTTTTCTGTCGGGGGCGTTTCTTTCTGCTCAGAATCTGATCAAAGATCCTGATATCAATGCAAAGCCCTTATCTTCAGAGTTCCGTATCTGTGAAGATTCAAAAAGAGGTACTCTGACTCAGTTTGTGGAGGATTCCACCTGGAACCATTGTCTCAAACTGGAATTGAAAAACTACAAAGTTGATAAAAACGGAAGAAAATCTTATGCGCTGGGCGTTCTGATGGGCGGCGATAAAAAAACACCGGGTTTTTCTGTCAAACCGGATTGCACTTATCATTTTTCTGTTGAAGTGAAGGGCAAAGGAAACCGGGCAATGTTCGGATTCCGGGAATATGGAAAAAAATATTCCGCCAAGAAAAGAGCAAGCATCCATGTGATCCGTATTCAGAAAGATTGGACCGTTTATACCGGGACTTTTACGCCTTCTCCGAAAGCTGCGTATGCCGCACTTGAGCTTCAGTTCTGGGGAAATGATTCCACAATGGCTAACTTTACGGAGAAACCGGGGGATTATATCCTGATTGATAAAATCAGGATCCGGGAAGTAAAAAACAAACCCTCTCTTATGCAAAAAACTCCGGCGAAAGCGGATCTTGATACGACCGGAGAAAAAAGTGTTGCCATTGCAGGGGCTGGCGTTCAGAACGCAGCGGTAATTACAGCATTCAAGGATTTGTTTGAGGATAAGCCAGCGCGATACCCCGCGAAGGGAAAGGTCTATTATCAGAATGACGGACTTTATTTTGATTTTGAATTTTCCGGAGGAACTCCGCGCGCAGTCTGTAAAAACAATGGAAACGGCGTTTGGAATGACGATCTGATGGAAATTTTCCTCGATGCCCGTCCATGGGGCGGTCGTTACATGCACCTTGTCGCGGCAGCCGGTTCAGGACGCTGGATGGGAAACGGGGTACGGGAGATGGCCTCCGCTTACGATTCCTGGAGTTCAAAAGTCACACTTAAAAAAGATGGTTGGAAGGTTCTTGTACATGTTCCGTTCAAAACGATCGGCTGGAAGAATGCACCTGCTCCTGGAACGCTGCTGCGGTTCAATATCGGACGGGAACATCATGTTCTGGACTATTGCAAGAAGATTGATTTCAAGAGAGGCAACCGCATTGCCAGAAACACCCTCAAGGACAACTCCTGTTTTTCATATCCCAATGGAATGCTTTCACGTTCTGCCGGATGGGGGTATCTTTTCTTTGAAAGTTTGACCCCTTATCTGGAAAAAGAAATTGCGAAACTGACACCCGAAATCAGAAAACAGGCATCGGGGATCAGCCGTTTCTCCCCCGGCAAAGCGGTTGATTTGCTGGAACAGTATATTGAACTTGACCGCGTGGCAAAACTTTCCAAAGAAAAATTTATTATCTCCGGGATCCCTCTTACCAGTGATCCGGCACTTCCCTTCCTGCCGGATGCATTGAATACGCCTGTGACGAAGATCCATATCAAAGCAGCGATCAACGAACAGACTTCCGCTGCATTCGCTCTTGCAAATATGACGAACCAGTTTGAGGAGTATCAAGTCCGTCTGATCCGCGGATGGGAAAGAACAGAAAAATGGAATGAATTTACCATGCCGCAGCCGGGATTGAAACAGAAAAACAGTATTGTTCTCGGTAAGGATCATTATACCCTGCGCCGCGGTGTTGTCTTCAAAGACAGCAACAATGCCAACGCCGGGAGACGATTTGATATTCTTGATGAAATGACCGGTGTTTCCAGCGTTCCGGTTCCCTCAAAAGAAGCCGGGCTGATCATGCTTCAGTTCGATTGTCATGGTCTGAAACCGGGGCTCTATACCGGAAAACTGTTGGTAACTCCTCTTGGTTCCGGACGGTTCAGTAAAGTCCGGCATCTTCCCGGCAGAACAGGTTATGATATCAAAGATGATTCAAAGACCATTGATATTACCCTTGAGGTTCTGCCTTTTGCTTTGCGGGAACCTTCCACTTTCCCTCTCAACGGTTTCCGTACCGCCTACAATGAATATCAGTTGGCTTTCATGAAAAAATATGATTTTGCGATGTACATGATCTCCCCCTGGTATTTCAACTGCAAGTTCAATCCGGATGGCTCGATCAAAGAACGGACTCCCAGAGAACATTTGATTCCGCAGATCCGTTTTCTTGCGAAAAAAGCAGGAAATACAGGGAAAATCCCGACAATTTTTGCCGGATACAGCTGTTATCATATCTGGCGCAAGGTTCATGCGAAAAATCAGTTTAAATACGACTCTCCGGAATACTGGAACGCGTGGCGGTCATGGATTCAGTATCTTGATGATACCATGCGCCAGAACGGCATCCCGCGCAACCGTTATACCGTTGAGGTTTTTGACGAACCAAATCCGAAAACATTCTCTGTTGCCGAAGTAAAGAAAGTTTTTGAAGAAGCCAAAAAGGCTGTTCCCGGGATCAACCTGACCATGACAAATGGAGAACGGGCTTATTACGACGCAATCAACCATCTGGTCGATAACTGGATTTTCGGACAGCATATTTTCGGAGACAAGAATCAGATGAAGAAACCAGCCCATTTTGCAGGACAAAAAGGGAAAATCTCCAGTATGTATGCCTGCGGAACGAATATGCGTCAGGATCTTCAGAATTACTGCCGGATCTTGCCGTGGAAAGCGGCTTATTCCGGCGGTGATTATGTCAGTTTGTACCAATTTTTTGAACAGAATCCGGCAGTAGATTTCCGTCGTGCTCCCGAAGGCGGTGTGGCTTATGATACCGGCTATTCTCTGATCCCGTCCATCCGGTTGGAACTTTTGAGAACCGGAATGAATGACATCCGTTATCTGAAAGAGCTGGAATTGCTTGCAAAGGGAACCTCTTATGAGAAAGAGACTGCCGCATTTATCAAAAAGAGCCTGCAGGAAATAGCAGTCATCTATCCCCATGACCCGGCGCGGGCAGAAAAATTCCGTGAAGAAGTCATCAAACGTATTCTTAAAACAACGAATAAATAACCGGAGGAAATCATGCGAAAAAAATCATCTTTCACCCTGATCGAATTGCTTGTAGTAATCGCGATTATCGCCATTCTTGCGGGAATGCTTCTGCCTGCCTTGAACAGTTCAAGACAAAAAGCGCAAGCCGCATCCTGTATGGGAAATCTGAAACAGATCGGTCAATCTGAAATGACATATGCCATGGATCACAGAGATCAATTTCATGGATGGGTATGGCGGAATATTTATTATAAGGATTTTAATGCAACAACGAGTGGCGGATGGACAGTTGTTTTGTGGGTAACCGGTTATGGCCCGAAGCCCGGCACTCAGAAAAGTATATATTTTTGCGAAGGTCATCATAAAACCCCGGATAATGAATATTCCACCGGAATCTCCAATGCAGATGCGGCGGCTTTGCATAAATTCAACAACTATTCCGCAAATCAAAATTTCATGCCGACTTACGCCGGAGGTTTGGACACTTCCGCCAAAGCGATTGAATGTGTCAGAAGCACTGTGATCAAATCACCTTCCCGGAAACTGCTCTTTACGGATGGTTTGCAGAGATATAACAATACTGCATTGACAGCAGGAATTGTAAATCAGGCTTTTGACCATACAAAATTTTCTCTGACTTCAACCTGGGGGCGTTTCATTTTTGGACATTCCAACGGAATCAACGCAGCATTTGTTGATGGTCATGTGGGATGGTTGAGTTCATCTCAGGTAATCGGTCAGAGTGATATGTCTAAGATCGACACGGTGTTATAATTATTCAGGCTTGTTATACTCAACTTTGCCATTGTTTTGAAATTGAGATGAACAGAATTTTCTTAAAGGAACGCCGAGGAAATATGCTGCCATATCAGGATGCCCGGAGAACTCCGGAAGAACGGACAGAAGATTTGCTTTCAAGGATGACCGTTGAAGAAAAAATCGGTCAGCTGGTCAAAATGGATGGTTTCCGCAGTTACAGCCGTCAGGGAGACGAATTCTGTTTCACAGAACGGTTTGCAAAATTTTCGGAAAAATGGATACCGGGAACCATGTCCGTTATTCTGCGGGCTGACTGGTGGACCCAGATCAACTGGGACAACGGGATCCCGCCGGAAAAAATGCGGGAGGCTGTTCAGAAATTCCAGAAGTTTGTATATGAAAATTCCCGTCTGCATATTCCTCTTTACATTATGGAAGAGGCTTCTCATGGATTGATGGCACTGGGCAGCACCGTTTTTCCGACCGGAATCGGCTTGGGGGCAATGTGGGATTGCGGCATGATGAAAAAAATCGGGCATGTTGTAGGAAAAGAGTGTGCCGCTGCCGGAGTTCAGGCTACTCACGGTCCGGTTCTGGATGTGATCCGTGATATCCGATGGTCCCGCTGCGAAGAAAATTATTCGGAAGATCCGGAACAAACCTCTCTTTATGCGGAATCTTATCTTGCCGGACTTCAAGCGGAAGGGATCGTTCCCACGCTGAAACATTTTTGCGGACACGGTTCTCCTGAGGGCGGACACAATCATGGTCCGGCACATGCGGGTCCGGTGGAACTTTACAATTGCCAGCTCCGTCCGTTCCGTCGCGGAATCGCCGCCGGAGCAAGGTCACTGATGAGTTCGTATAATGCCGTTGACGGAGAAGCCGTTACCGGAAGTTATTACTATTTGACAGAAGTACTCCGTCAACAGATGGGATTCGATGGATTTGTCGTTTCTGACCGCGGGGCCATTCCGCGTTTGACGTATCAGCGGATTTGCCGGACTTATACCGAAGCCTCGGCAATTGCATTGAAAGCCGGATGTGATGTGGATAATGGCGGCTGGGAAAATCAGGCGGAAAGTCTGACCGATGCTTTGAAACAGGGATTGATCACGGAACATGATCTTGATATTGCAGCAGGAAGAGTTCTCAAACTCAAGTTCCAGCTCGGGCTTTTTGAAAATCCTTATCCGGGCAGCGATCCGGTAAAAATATTGCGTTCGGAAGAACACCGGAAAATTGCTTTGGAAGCCTCCCGCAAATGTTTGACTCTGCTGAAAAATGACGGAATCCTTCCCCTGAGAAATGTCAGAAAAATCGCCGTCATCGGTCCAAATGCAGATAATGTGATGAATCAACTTGGGGATTATACGGCACCGCAGCTGGCGGGGAGCATTTCAACCGTATTGAGCGGAATTTCTGAAATTGCCCGGAAGGAAAATGTGGAAATCCTTTACGCTCACGGCTGTTCCATCCGGAAAAATGACCGGAGCGGTTTTGAAGAGGCTCTGCAAATCGCAGAAAATGCGGATGTTATTCTCTTTGTTCCCGGCGGTTCAAGTACAAAGTATGGAAGCGGTACAAAACGAACCTCAACCGGAGCCGCTGTTGCTGAAATCCTTTCCCCGGAAGAATCAGAAAAAGAGAGCGGAGAGGGGACCGACCGGGCAACGTTGAACTTCTCCGGAGTGCAGCTTGAATTGTTCCGGGAACTCTGCCGGACAAAAACGCCTGTTGTGACGGTTCCGATTCTTGGGAGACCTTTGATCATGACGGAACTATTGGAACGTTCAGCCGCAGTTCTGCTTGCCTGGTATCCGGGGGAAGCCGGGGGGATTGCAATCGCGGAAACTCTGTTTGGAAAATACAATCCTGCCGGACGTCTGCCTGTTTCACTTCCCCGCAGCGAAGGTCAGCTTCCGCTGTATTATAATGTATTGGAAGAACGGCCGGACTATGTTGATTTGACATCAGCACCGTTATTGCCGTTCGGTTACGGATTGAGTTATACTTCGTTTTCTTATTCCGGGCTTGCATGGGATGGCAAAACACTTTCTGTTGAAGTTTCCAATACCGGAATTTCTGATGGTGAAGAAGTTGTGCAGTTTTATCTGACCGCGATGAAAGCTCCTGTTCAGCGTCCGCATTTGGAGTTGGCTGGATTCTGCCGGATATTTATTCCTGCCGGGAAAAAACGGCGTGTGGAATGTGTTCCCTCTCCGGACTCTGTTGGTTACTATGACCGTCATGGAATATTTCATGCGCCTGAGGGTGAAGTTATCTTCCATGCGGGCGGAAACTCTCAGGATTTGATTTCCATTACTGCATCGTTTTGAGGCGTAATTTATTTGCCGTCGTTCTGCTTGAGAATGACGGCCTTCTTTTATTTGAAAGCATCTTTTTTCCTGTTGAAATATTTTTCCATGATGCTTGATTTTTCTTGAAAGAGGTGTATTTTAACCGCTGAAATATGTTTGAATTAAAAGGAGCTTTTTTTATGACTGTTACAGAATTCTCTGAGTTGCGTTACGGAATGTTTGTTCATTTCGGTCTGTTCAGTATGCTCGCCCGTGGAGAATGGGTGATGAACCGGGAACAGATTCCACCGGCACAGATGAAAGAGTATGCCAAAGCGTTCAATCCGGAAAAATTCAATGCCGATGAAATCTGTCAGCTGGCTGTGGATGGCGGAATGAAATATATCGTGTTCACAACAATGCATCATGAAGCATTCCGTATGTATAAAACCGATTTGACCGATTTCAATTCCTGGAATATATGCGGTCGGGATTTTGTGCAGGAAATCATTGATGCTGCACGGAAACACGGGTTGAAGATCGGGCTTTATCACAGTCTGAACAACTGGCACGATTCTCCGGATGCAGTGGACGCTCAGGAAGATCCCGTAAAGTATGAGATTTTTATCAAAAACACCTTTGCCCGGTTGAAAGAACTGGTTCAGCGTTATTCGCCGTTCGATATCATGTGGTACGATGGCTGGTGGCCCTTCAATGCGGAAGGCTGGCAGGGGGAAAAGATGAATGCCATGCTACGGGAGATCAAGAGCGATCTGCTGTTCAATGGCAGAAACTGTCTGCCCGGAGATTTCGGAACCCCGGAACAGCATTTGACGCCGCCGACCCCGTGGCGTCCGTGGGAAGCCTGTGTGACCCTGAACAATCACTGGGGATATTATGAAGGCGATAACCGCTGGAAATCTCCGGAAGATGTGATTGATATGCTTCTGACCTGCGGTTCCAAACGGGGAAATCTGCTTTTGAATATCGGTCCGCGCGGCGATGGTTCCATTCCGGAGCAGTCTGCAAAGATCGTGAGAGCTGTCGGACAATGGCTCCGGGAAGGCGGCTGGGAGGCAATCAATGCGTTCAATGAATTGAAACTTTCCCCCACGATTCCCACACCCGGTGAACGGGGGGATTGGGATCCTCACGGAAGATTCACTGCGCAGGATAATAATCTTTATTATGTATTGTTCTATCCCCGCAGAAGCATGACAATTGCCGGATTTGTCGGAAATGTTCAGAAGATCACTGCCTATGGGGTCGGTGAATTAAAGTTTACCCAGACCGGAGGAAAAATCACGGTTGAGATCCCAGAATGTCTGATGGAACGGTTGGCTCCTGTTCTGAAATTTGAATGTGACTGTCAGCCGGGAATTTACCGGACCGGCGGGATGAGGATACCGGAATGTGATTATCCCCGGTATGATCCCATTCTTCCCGATATTCAGTACTGATTTCAAGAAAGTTTGAAAATGGCGAAAGATAAATTTCAAATTGACATGTGTCATGGTCCTCTTCTGGGGAAGATATTGCTGTTTGCGATGCCTCTGATGCTGGCGAATATGCTTCAGCTGCTTTTTCATGCAGCGGACTTGATCGTAATCGGACAATATTCCACGCATGAATCCGTGGCGGCAATCGGGTGTACTGGAAGTATGTACGCTCTTTTTGTCAATATCTTTGTCGGGATATCTGTCGGGTCCAATGTTCTGGTAGCCAGGTTCTTCGGGGCAGGGGATCCGGAAAAGATCCGGAAGACTGTTCATACCACGATGGCATTTTCATTGCTTGGAGGAATTATAATCGGAATTTTGGCTGTTTTAACAGCCCGCTCAGTATTGATATTTCTTGATACTCCACCGGAGATTCTTCCGAAGTCAACCCGTTACATACAGATTTGTTTTTCCGCTTTACCGTTTGTGATGATTTATAACTTCGGCTGTGCAATATTGCGCGCTGTGGGGGATACGCGCCGTCCGTTTATTTATCTGGTGATTGCCGGAGTTGTAAATGTGATTTTGAACTTGATACTGGTGATTTTTTTCGGCTTGGATGTGGAAGGCGTTGCGATTGCGACAGCGATATCCCATGTGATAGCAGCCGGCTTGATTTTCTTTGCTCTTTGCAAAAGTGACAGCGATATAAAATTGCACTTGAAAAAACTGCGGATAGATATCAGTATTTTAAAAGAGATGCTTCATATCGGAATTCCTGCCGGGATTCAAAGTTCCTGTTTTGCCATTGCCAATATGCTGATCCAGTCTTCCATCAACGGTTTCGGTTCGTATGCCATGGCGGGAATGACCGCTGCAATCGGTCTGGAAGGAATTACGTATGTCAGTGCGAATGCATTTCATTTCACGGCAATATCATTTGTTGCACAAAATCTGGGCGGACAGCATTACAAACGGATTTTACGGAGTTCTTACTATTGTTATCTTTTCGGCGCACTGTTTTGCGGCATAATCGGCTGGGGATTCTACCTTTCAGGCGGATATTTTCTCGCGTTTTACAATCCGGACCCGCAAGTGATCGAATGGGGGATCCTGCGTATGAAAATCATGTTTACGACATACTTCTTGTGCGGTCTGATGGATGCATCGACCGGAGTTTTGCGCGGACTGGGATATTCCATTCTTTCCACAGTTATCTGTCTTTCCGGAGCTTGTTTCTTCCGTATTTTCTGGATCATGGTCGTGTTTCCGAGGTATAAAACAATGGAATGTCTTCTGTATTCCTATCCGATATCCTGGGGCGCGGTGGCTCTGATTGCAGTTGTGGCACAGTTCATCATCTACCGCAAGATCCTGCGGACACAATGTCCGCGTTTTGTGGATTGGAAGAAATGGAATCCACGTCTTCCCCGCGGCTGCCGTCACTCCGGAAATGTGAGATAAAGAATTACCTTCTGCTATTCTATTAAACTTAAGATGGCATTCTGATTTTTGCAATCAAAAATCGGAATGCCGCAAAAAGGTTTCTAAAGGGATGATGGGGTTCGGGGAAGAAGGGAAAAAATTTCCTCAAAAGTTTTTCCCTTCTTCCCCGATCACAAATCAATCTTTATTGGGAACAGAGCAAAAGAACTTATTCAACAGAAGCAAGTTCGCTTGTCCAGAGACAGCCTTTTTCGTCAATGATTCCGAGATAACATGTTTTTGTGAAAACCGGGATTTCAGCAGTGACGGTATTCTCTTTGATTTCTGCCGGAAGTTCATTCCAGCGGCAATCTTTCCAGGCACCTGCGGCACGGGTGAAATAGAGTTTTGCTGAAACGATTTTTCTGTCTCCGGAACGGATTTCTGCAATCAGTTGTTTTCCGTTCGCTTGAATTTTTCCGATTTCCGGGAGAGTTCCGTTTTGAGTGAAACTTTTTGCAAAATCATTCAGTGTTTTGGATTCCCATGAAATCGAGTGATTGTGCGGATAATCCGGTCTGAGCGAACGGTAGACTTTTCCTTTCGGGAGCAGAGTTGAGTGATACCAGCATCCGCAGGGGAATGCAGTATCATTAGTTCCGGCGAGAAATAAAGTCGGGACCGTTGTTTCTGCTAGATAATGATCCGGGTCCCACAGTTCAAACCAGCGTTTCCGGTTTTCGGGAGTATCTTTTTCTGTACAGATGAATGATTCCAACGTATTGAATCCGCCGCAGCCGTAAACAGGGATGGCGTAACGGAATGAGTTGTCCAGACCGATTGCGATACAGGAAAGGACTGCACCCCAGGAGATACCGTTGATTCCGATGTTATCTTTCTGAACCTGCGGGAAAGATGCAAGCAATTCCTTTGCCCGCAGAACAGTGCTGACTGCATGATAAACCCATTGATCTTCCGGCGGTTCCAAACTTTTTTCGATATTTCCCCAACCGGCGGGACCGGAATATTCATGTCTGGGCCATTTCATCCGGAAATGAGCAGAAACGTTCCATGAAGGAACACCGCCGCAGTTATCCATTGCAATGACAGCATATCCCATTTTGAGCCAGCAGCGGCACCAGTCTGCCAGAGCAGTTCCGCCGCCGCCATGAACAAGAACGATTCCCGGAACCGGATTTTCAGCAGATGCACCCTCCGGAAAACCATACCATGTAAATGCACGGGTCTCTTTTCCCAGATATGGCATGTTTTCAAAAAAGATTGGAGTTACAGCTTCTTCTTCAAAGCCATAGGCAGGATAAACTTCAGGTATTTTCCGGATTTTTTCCAAATCCCATATCTGCTGTAATTGTTCTTGCATGGGGAACTCTTTCTCAATTTTTTTTCTGTTCTTTCTGAACCGTTTTCTCTGCTTTTTCTCCTTGCTTTTTCTCAGCTTTTTTCTCTTTGACTGGAGGTTTGCTGCGGATTATCATCGGTTCAAATGGAGTAAATATCAGCTTTTTCTTTCCGATTCCGGGCAGGTCAAATTCCTGCTGAAGTTCAAGATCGGTCAGATTCAGAAGGATAACCAAAGATTCTCCGGAAGGTCCGGTAACTGCTTTTCCGATGATATTTTCCGGCAGTTTCAGGTCGGCTTCTTTCCATGTTTTGAGATCGGAGTAGAACGAATCAACTTCTCTTTGAAGCATGGAAAGCATGGACCAGAAGCGGATCCTCTCTTTCGGGATCCCGCCGTGTCCCATGTGAATGATATTTCCAGCTCCGCCCTTGAGAATCGTGTAGTAAACACCGGCACGGATTTCTTCTGCGGTTCTGCATGTTGCGTTGGGGATGGAACCTCCCAGCCAGACAACCAGCGGTTTTTCCGGTGCAAGATTTCTGACAAAATCAAAATCTTTTCCGAAGTTTTCGATCATATTGATACGGTGATAGCTGGAATTCCAGCCTGCATATTCCAGGACATCGCTGCAGTCTATATAGTTTTTCAGCGCATCCATCCTGTCGACCTGAATGGAAAATACTGATTCCGGAGCAATTTTCTTCGCCATCTCATAAATTTTTTTGTAAATCAGATGGCCTTGCGGATCAACTTTCAGAGAACCATCCGGTTTTGTATGAAGAACTTTGATGCTTGCCTCATAACAAAGGAGGTTCCATGAACTTTTTTCCTCTTTTTTCAGCTTTTCAAAATGTTTTGTGATAACAGATTCCCAATTTTTCACATAGGCATATCCGCTTATCGGTTTTCTGACGTAGCGGCGTCCGGGGATTCCGCGATAGGGCAGGGCGTTTTTCCGGAATCCTTTGCCATAATTGAGAGTAAATCCGGGATTCACAGGGAAATGAGTTTCAGAACCTCCGCTGATCCCCAGCAGATAGAACGGTTTGCCATCAAAATTCAGATTTTTTCCGCTGACTGCAAGTTTTCCTTTTGGTGGGAGCTCCGGCAATTCCGCAAGTTTTTCCGGTGCAATGAAAAATACTCTGCTTGTACGGTTTTTTCCCCAGGAATATTCCAGAACATACCGTCCGGGTTCCAAGCCGTTCAGACTGATTTTGGTTTCTTTTTCTGTGACATCATACGCTTTGATCAGTTTCTGATCTTTTTTGATTTCAGCTTTTCCGGGAAATTTTGCGACTTTGCAGATCAAATCTTTTTCGTTGATATATTCAAACTTGTCAAGAGCAAGAACTTCTCCTACTACGGGGACGAGATTTGCAGAAAAGTTTTGAATGGGGACCCGGTAGGGGCCAAGCAGATAAATGGAAATATTTTTCATGCCTTTCAGGGATACATACTGTTTTTTCAGGTCACAATTAATTTTGAGCGGTTTTGTGTCGGAGAGTTTGCTGCTATGAACGAGTTCTCCGCTACTGAAAATCTGAAGAAATGCATGTTCTTTTCCGGTTTTTCCGATTTCCAGTTCCAAATTTCCATTTTTATCTTGAGCGCATTTGAAGATTCGGAGGTGATCAGTCGGTTCACTTCCGGAAAATTGAAGAAGTCCCATTGTTGGAATGGAATGAAAGTCTGATGAACCGGTCCAGCTGGAATGTTCGGCTTCTTTCCCTTTTTTCTTGATTGTCCGGCAGAAATTGATGTTCCATTCCGATCCTGTTGCACCTGTTTTATCGAGCGTTAACGCCATATGTTTCAGTTCAAAAGATGCAATCCAGCAATCTTTTTTGATTTCTGTTTTTGTATTGCCGATCATTCCCCAGTCTGTATCCCGGTACTTTGCGTCATAAAGAGAACCAGCTGGATTCAGCGCCAGATGATAGTAACGTCCGCCATCATTTTCTCCGCGGGGGGCAATCAGAAGTTCCACATGTTCCCCGCCGAAAAGAGTCATATCATCCGTTGGCTTTTTTGCGGACCATTCGAGATCATCTGTATTGCCGTAACAGACAAATTCAAATTTGATGGTGTCGCCTTTCAGTTCGGTATAGACTTCTGTCTGTTCCGAAGCCCAGCGGTTTCCCAAAGAGATAAAAGCTCCTGCGGGCAGGGATTTAACGCCCTGTTTTGCGGGAAGAACGATTACTTTTCCGGGGATTCCGGTTTGTTTTTTCACTCTAGTAGAACATGCGGTCATGCATATTGCAAATACAACTGTTATCAATAGGAAAAAGATTTTTTTCATTTTGAGTTTCCGTTCTCTTATTTTTATTTTTTGATATGTTCCTGAAAGATCAGCAACTGAGTTCCTGTTGGAAAATCCAGATGATACTGATCGGAAAGGGCTTCGTTGAGAGTCGCCTGCCACCAGCGGTTCAAGACCAGTTTATCCATGGGATATTTCAATCCGGAAGAGGTTACCGGGGTTCCGGTTTGCAATGCGATAATAGAAATCTGTTGTCCGGGATCGGAGGGGAAGTCTCCGGAATTCCGTGCAATGAAAAAGACCCCGTAATTGGTGATGAATTTCAGGTTCGGAACGGATTCTGAATAATCCGCAAGCAGGGAAAGATTTCCTAATGTATGATCTTCCCGTTTTCCGGTCGCCCCCAGAATCGCCAGATTTGTCCACCCCTGCTTCTGGCAATAGGTGAATGCTTTGGTCAGATCATTGGTTTCCTGTTCTCTGACATGGATCAGACGGTCGGAGAACCGTTCTTTGAATTTTGCGGGAAGACTGTCCAGATCACCGATGATAACAGTCGGTTCCAATCCGAATTCTGCCAGAGAGGCTGCGGAGCCGTCACAGCAAACGATTCTGGCGGCATTGCGTAAAACAGAAATAGCTTCTTCTGCCCGGGGAAAATCCCCATCGGCTAAAATTACAGTCAAGTCGTTTTGCATTTTTTGATATCCTTATACCATTGGAACCAGAATATGATTCCGTTTGCCAATGCGATGAGCCACATGGCGAGCAGTGCAGCGGATTCCCCGTTGAGCTGGAAAACCCGGAACCACATCCACACAGAAAGTATATTGACAATTGTCCACATGAACCATTGATCTGCACACCGTTTGACGGTGAGGAACATTGCGGTTACGGACAATACGGTTGTTGTGCTGTCGATCAGCGGCTGAGGATCTTTCATATAATGCAGGATCACTGCATAAACAGCAATTCCGATGAGTGTGAGAAGATAGAAAACGATTTTTTCGCCGATAGAGAGTTTTGTTTTCCGGATGATCTGCTGTTCTCCGAGATTTTTCCCCCAGAAGAAAAGTCCGGCAAACATCATGGGAAAATACCAACCCCAGTTGAGCATGACTTCCCCGTAAAGTTTCTGTTCAAAAGAAAGCCATCCGTAGAGCAGGGAATTTACGATCCCGAACAGATAACAGCTGATTTTTCCTTTTCCTGCGAGAAGCGTATAAAAAATTCCTGTAACGGCAGCCGCAATTCCTGCAAAATTATCATTCAGGATCACTGCTGCAATAATGGTTGAAATCACGCAGAAAGCGAACCAGATGGTTTCACCAGTTTTCCAGCCGGAACATTCCCCTGCGACAAATCTCTTGATCTTGTTCATTTCCTCTATCCTCAACAACGTATTTGAAGCATAATCACAGTAATATAATACAATTTAACGGAAATAAAAGAGACCGGAACATTTTTTTTGAAATATTTTAGATTGGAGAACCGGAATGAAGGCAACAAAATGGAGCCAATTATCGGACTTGAACCGATGACCTGCTCATTACGAATGAGCTGCTCTACCAACTGAGCTAAATTGGCTTGGATTTGGATAATATACACTGTATCAGAGAAAATGCAAGCCCCGGATTATAAAAAATACCAGTGTTCCCCATATAAGTCACAGATATCCCATAAAAATCCAAGTCGGAATGCCGCAAAAAGGTTTGAATCCACCTCTGCACAAGGCTGCGGAGGACAGGAAGGAATGATTTGTGATGAACAGAGGTTTATTTTTTTAGCGCTGTTCCCCATACAGGTTGGTAAATCCTTCTGCTATTTCAACTTTAAGATGGCATTTCGATTTTTACATCGTAAAAATCGGAATGCCGCAAAAAGGTTTGGAAAAAAGGGGTGGAGTTTGAGGAGGGGAAAA
>JAFVTF010000026.1 GCA_017503375.1 Lentisphaeria bacterium
AGATGGCATTTCGATTTTTACATCGTAAAAATCGGAATGCCGCAAAAAGGTTTGAAAAAGGATGATGGGGTTCGGGGAAGAAGGGAAGAAATTTCCTCAAAATTTTTTCCCTTCTTCCCCGATCACAAATCAACCTTTATTGGGGACAGCGCTTTACTTTAAGATGGCATTTTGCTTTGTAAAAATCAGAATACCAGTTCCAGGGTTCCTTTTTCGGGAAGATGGAAGGTAACAAGACCTGAATTGAAAGTGAATTCAAGATCCGTTCCGTTCCAGAGTATTTTCTCCGGTTTTCTGTTCAGCAACAGTTCTGCATCTGCTTCATAATCCACTGCAAAGAGAATAGAGTTTTCTGTTTCTGCGGTCTTTTCCAGACGGATATTTGCATCGAAGAGCTGCAGCCCTTCTGTTTTGCTGACCGCAAGAAGCATACTGCCATGCAGCGGAAGTTCCATGGTGACTTCCCCGCTGAACGGATACTGTTTCCCGGTCCAGACATCTGTCAGAATATAATTTCCGGCAGGAAGTTTCAGATCGGCAGGGGAAACACTTATTGTGTTTTCTCTTTCTTCCAGATTGAATAGTGCAACGGTCTTGACCGGCAGCGTGTCTTCATGGGAATTTCTGGAGAAGTGGGGCGTATCAATATACCAGATCGACGGTGCAGGTGCATTTTTCTTCCGGTAATCATACCGGGCGAAATGAACATCCTGACCGTTATTCAGGTTGCAGAATGCTTTCTTCAGAACCTTCAGCCAATGAGGCGGACAGTCGGAGTGAAGTTTTCCGGAAAGTTCCACCATGGAACGGGAAATCAAAGTGTAGTTGACAGCAAAATACCGTTCTGTTTCATTCAATCCCGGCGGGATGCCGATGGAGTCACTGTTCGGAACGTAAATATCCCCGATATGGGTTGCAAAGCAGCTGGTACCCCAGAGGAACGTGATCTTGACATGATCCCATTCTCCGCCGCTGATATCCAGTCCGTAACGGTAATTTGTGAAGAACTCACCGAGGAACGGGTTTGCCTGAACGATGTCACATCCCGGCTGGAAATAACCATCGGTGGGCAAATTTTTCCGGAATTCGGTCAGAAGCCATCTGCGCCATTCATAGCCGGAATGTTCCCGGTATTTCATCATGGGATAACTGGTATCGAAAACATAACTCCAGAAATCCAGCTTGATTCCGTTGAAGTTGTAATCCGAGCAGAAAGTATTGATTGCATAAGCCAAATAATCCCGGACTTCCGGAATGCTGGGGTCTGCTACAAGTCCCGCTTTTAATCCGGGATAATCCACTTCGTAACGCCATGCGTAAGGCGCGCGCCATTCCGGATGTTCCAATGCTACCTGGGAGTCATGAACAAAGTTGTAACCTGTCCAGATCGCAGGAATCAAACCATGTTTCCGGACTTTGTCGGAATAAGCACGCAGTCCTTCCGGAAATTTCTTCCGGTCGATTCCGCCATCTTTTTCATAAGCTGTTCCCAGACCGAGGGCACCATCGTCCCGATGCCAGTAACCGTCATCCAACTGGAAATATTTGACGGTGGGGAAGTGTTTGCTGACGAATTCCGCTTCGGCAAGCAGCATTTCTTCATTGACCCGCCGTTCATTTCCATCGTTCCAGGATTCCCAGACTCCGTAATGACGGTTTGCATCGCTTGCTCCATACATAGGTGGAAGAATGCTCCGCAGAACTTCTGTATAGCGTTCAAAGATTTTTTCGATATCATCTGCATGATCCGTTGTGCCAAGATACCAGCGGTCAATCAGTGTTCTTCCCGGAACGACTTCCAGCGCATCAATCCCTTTGAATCCGGAAACAACATCCATGCGGACTGTACCATTTTCATGGGCAAGGTCGTAGCAATGATAAAATACCCGCTGTTCCAATGTTCCGTGAACCAGACCGTGGGGTGATTCATGGTTTCCGATGAGGATCGCCGGGAAGGGCTGATATGGAGTTGCACCCACCCGTTTGGTGCAGACTGGTGTTTCCACGTAAGCGAGCCATGTATTCAAATCCGGGTATTTCGGGTCTTTTCCACCGGGAGCCAGACGGTCAAATTCAATGGGCAGAGTCATTGCCGCATAAACACGGGAGTTTTCTGCGTGATAATAGAAATCCTGTTCCGGATCGTTTCCGTTTTTGATTCCGGAAATAGAAAAACCTGCTTCGGTCAAAGCAATTTTTTTTCCGCTCACATTCCTGATCAGACGGCGGCAGGTGAGATCTCCATTGGAAAAGGTAAAATAGAGATCATCCCGGAAACCTTCCTTATACTCGGCATACCAGTGAGCGTTTGCTCCGTCCGGATACCATTCTCTGGTATAGTTTCCGGTTACTTTTCCCGTGTTTTCGAGAACGAGATACGGCACAAAAGAGAGACTGCCGGCATCGAAAGACGCCGACAGTTCCTGTTCAGTAAAAAATCCTTTTTTCATGATAATCCAGTTTCCCTGTTATGTTATTCTTCCATAGAAGCTGTTAAACTGGAAATTTCAACATCAGCTCCGGCTTTTGCAACAACTGCAATGCGGATGACTTCTGTTTTCTTTCCGTTTGCATTATCTTTGATTTCAATCGTTTTCTTGAAAGTCTGTTCCTTGTCAGTCAGCTGAACCGGTTCATAGAAAGAGAAGTTGTTGGAACCTTTTGCTGCATAGGAAAGATAACCGATAGCGAAATTTCCTTTCCCTTTTGCTTTGACAGTGATCGTGATCACATCGCCTTTTGCAGACTTGATGCCGGTTCCGTTGTAAAAGAGAATCTGTTCTTTTTTGGGTGCAAGCCGGATCGTACGTTTGTTGTCTCCGAGATTTTTATAGGTGACATTAGTACGTTCTGCCTGCTGAGTCTGAACATACCAGTTGGAAGGGGTGTTTCCTTTGACATAGAATTTTGAGGTGCAGGGGTCCTTGACCAGAGCCTGTGCAAAAAGAGAACAGCTTCCGATAAGTGCGAGATAAACAAGTGCTTTTTTCATGATATAGTTTCCTTTCTGGAATTTTTTTGTTAATGTAGCATGAAAAATAATCTTTTCAAGCTGTTTCAGGGGAGACCTGCTGCGATCTCCCCGGTATTGTTTATTTTGTTTTCAGTAGCAAAGCTCTCAAGTCGTGAGTTTTGACATCCACGGAATATTTTCCGTTGATGGGCGTAATGACTTTTCCGGTTTCTGCATCGGTGAGCGTTCCCTGTTCCGCAAGGGTAAAGGCTACTTTCTGATCTTTTTTGCTGTGATTGGCAAGATAGAAGAGATATTTTCCGGGACGCTGGAAGTAACTGCATCGGATCTGTTTATCCGGCTTGGCAAACTTCATGACCTTGTTGTAACGCCATACAGTAAACTTGCAGTCAGGAGCATTCGTCTGGAAATCGGTGTCGATCTTTGTGAAAATGCGTGCAGTCGCGCTATGTACAGCTGTGCGCCAGATACTCATATCATAAATTCTGTATGCAGCATACATGGCTCTGGTTGCGCGGGGAGTGTCGCTCAGCTTGTTCATGTGAAGCATGGAAAGCATCCCCCGTCCAACACCCCAGTCAACCCCCAGCATGATTTCCGGCCAGGCGGAATAGAATACATCGAAATGATCTCCGTTTTTGGGGATATTCATTTCTCCGCCGTAACCGACATCGGTGAATGTGTAACGGGGCAGATACTGCGCTGCTGTATTATGGATCACAAATCTGGGATAACGTTTGTTGTACTTGTGACAGAGGACAGCCAATCGCTTGAAGAAGTCACGGACGATCAGAATATGACTTCCCGGCTGGATTTTTCCATCTTCGCGCACATAGCAGAGTTTTCCGCTCTTCTGCATATCGGTAAAGAAACTGGGATATGCGTTGTCAAGATAGATTCCATCCATTCCGGTTTCCCGCAGGATTTTTTCCATCCGCCAGATATAGAAGTCTCGGAGTTCCGGGGTCCAGTCAATGTAATTCAACAGATAGGAGTCTCCGCGCGGACCTTTGACCTTGTACTTGAGACTTCCCATGGAAAGGGTGTAATCGGAAGGCGGGAACCCTTTCACTTCATCACTGAAATATCTGTACTCGGATTCTCCGGCATTGTAAAGGTTTCCGGCAAGATAAACCACATGGGAACTCTTGTTCTTGTAAGCCAACTGCTGTGTCATCCAGGTATCCAGCATTTCAAAACCGACGGTCAGAACTCCCATCCCCATGGTGTGATCCCACTTGTATGAAAGTTCCTGACCGACAACGGTCGGTTTGATCGGTGTGGCAAGGAAACCAAACTGGATTTCTCTTGTCTTTTTCAGTTCCACAGGAACGTTGATGAACTTCACAAGCATATAGACTTTACCATCTTTTTCCCGGTGAAGATCATAGCCGCTGTTTTCCATTGCGGTACTCCAGCCTTTATCGCTTTCTGCAAACCAGAAGAGTCCGCGTTTATGTTCCCCGATCCAGAAATAAGGCAGGAACTTTGTCTTCAGATTATCCACTTTCACACCTTTGGTATCCCAGATCTTTCCGGTTCCGGGCAGATCTTCCGGAATACAATAGTAGGAGTGATTTGTGCGGATTTCCTGATTTCCGTAATGGAAAAGGAATGCATTCTTGTACGGAATCTTCATTGCAAAAGAGTTGATCTTGATGGAAGATTCCGGGATCAGCTGCATGGTATAGAACAGGAATCCGTCATATTCCATCCAGGCATCCAGCTTGACTTTCAAACCGGGATATTGAGTGGTTGCAGTAAATTCCACTCTGGTCTGACTCTTTTTGGTGAATTTGAAGTCAGATTTTTTCGCTTTCAATACCCCCCGGGGTGTTGTGATAACGAAATCAATCGGAGCTGAAAGGACATCATCGCCAGCCGCTTTCACTGCAGCAGGAAGTCCATTCTTTCCGAATATAAAATCACGGAGCAGATGAGATACCGTGTTTCCTTTCACCACCAGCGGTTTATACGGCGGCACAATGATATCTTCACAGCCGATCCTGTTTCCGATCCAGCTGAATTCCTTTGTTTCAAACGCTCTGTCGCCGATAGCGATCACGTTTCCTGATTTACTCAGGACTCTTGCACTGACTTTGTAGACTCCATGAATTTCAGGTTTGAACTGGAAGACAGCATGTCCCTGATTTTCATAGAAATCCATTTTCGGCTGTTTCAGAACTTTTGTTTTTCCGTTGGGATCCGTAATAGTGAGTTCTGTAACGCCAACGGATTTCTGTGTTTCCGGAGTCATCGCGGGCCAGCGGATATTGATCTTTTTCTGAAGAGCGTAATGTTCCACCCGGAGTTCTTTCTTTTTCTCCTGTGCCTGCGCAGAAGCAAGCTTGGAATAAAGATTTGTTTCCAGATTGTGCTGATGACGGAAAAGGACATTGCCTTTTACATCGGTAACAATGGCGTCATACATGACACTCTGCTGATTTTTTCCGGTGTGGTCGATGGAAAGAGTTTCCCGTCCGGACTGGAATGTTTTCTTTGCAATAACATTCTGGCTGCCATCCTGAATGACCGCTGTCAGAGGTCCGTTCTTCGGTGTGACAGTGAGATCCACTTTATAAAACCCGTCACCGGTCAGTTCGTTGATTGCCCACGCAACATTGGGTGCATCGGGGACAACGCGGCATTTCAACATTTCCTGATGCTTGTCATAACCGTTACCTTGAATATTTGCATAAACATCGGGACCTTTGAAGTTGCGGCAGAGACTCAAACCGAATGTTTTGGTCGGGTCCTTAATTTTCAGGGACTTGAATGGAATCTTCATGGTCAGGATATAATGATTTCTGCCATTGGAAACCGCATAATGCATCCGTTTAACGACCAAGCCAGGGCAGTTCCATCCCTGATAATGCTGTCCAATGGCAAGATCATGTTCCATATCAAAAACATATCCGGCAAAGTTTGCAACGATCTGATAAAGACGCGGCGGATTCTTATTGTCACCTTCCGGATTGATCATTACTTCCAGAGAATCATCAAGATAAACCTGTCCATCCCGGGCTTTGACCCGTGTGATCACTCCCCCCGGCGGACACGGATGGACGACTGTGATATACAGATTGTCTTTATCTGCCAGCAAATAACAATCATTCTGGCGGTTTGCATTTTTTCCGGAGAAGATATCCCGGAATCCATTTTGAATGAACAAACCGTTCCGTTTCCAGAATCCCGGACGGAATGCTCCGTTCAGATCCAGCGGTTCTTTCATCATGGGGATCACTGCAATATTGGGCAGGAACTGACGTTTTACCTCATCTCCGCTTTTCCGGAATGTCACATCAGCGATTTCAACATTTTCCCCATCGAGCAGCAATTGAACATTGGTAACCGGATGCCAGGGAACGACCTGAACGAACCCGGTGAAATCCTGAAAATTGCCGGAAAGTTCCGGAACCATTACCTGTGCTCCGGCGGTGGGTGTTTTCCGGTGAACATAGTTTTCCATGATATAAACTTTCAGAGACCCGTTTTTCCCTTTGGCTCTGGCTTTCACACGGATTTCGATATTTCCCCGGGAAATTTTGAATTTTCCGGAAGTGATCATTCCGTTCAGCAGAATTCCATCCCCCGACTTGGAAATCTGATTTTTCCGGTCGTTCCGGTCAATTACATCCCATCCATCGGGCGTGACCGCATTTTTCCAGAATTTTTGAGTTCCGGCAGGTTTTGTCAACCGGGCATTTTTGAATGACCAGCTCTGATCAAATGCCGAAACTACGGCAGTGCCGAGCAATAACGCGGCAAACAACAGTTGCTTTTTCATGCTTGTTTTCATGCTTGTTTTCATCCTTTTTAAATCTTTCTGTCAGTAACCTTTCCAGAAGGTGACATATTTCATATCAGAGGAGGAACCGGTATTTGGATTCGACTTGTCTGCAATATCTATATACCGGAAAGGTGACACATGACCATCCCACCACATGGCATTGGTCCGCTGTCCGTTGTGACGGAAATTGATTCTCCAGTAATGCCAGGAACCATCGCCGATAAACGTGGCATATTCGGACCCGACACTGGAGTTCTGACATGCAGCCCATCCGATAGAGTCGCCGCCCATATAGGAACCGGAAGGCTGTTTCATCCGGTTGATCTTGTATCCGATCGCATCAATCCCGACCCAGGAGTAATGCTTGGAAATCAATCGGTTAAGTCCGTAACTCATAGGCAGTCCGGCTTCCCACATCATTGCATACTCGTTTACATTGTTTTTCCGCTTGTCTTTTGGGGTACGGTCTGCTTCACAGAAAAACATTTTTCCGCCATTGGGGTTTGCATTTTTATTTTTATCAAAAGTCCATGCGCCCAAGTATGTTCCGATCATCAGTTCCCCGTGCCATGCAGAAACTTTACCATGAAGCGGAATGGCAAAATCCCGGTTGTCCCCGGAATATTGAAGAGCTGCTGAAGCAATCTGTTTCAATTTCCCGGTGCAATCAGCTGAACGTGCGCTGTCTCTGGCATTATTCAGTGCGGGCAGCAGCATCCCAGCGAGGATTGCAATGATTGCAATAACTACAAGAAGTTCGATCAGGGTAAAGCTTTCTTTTAGTGAGTTACTCATTTTGACACATCCTTTCGTTTATTTTATTTTTGTATATTCAATCAATTTGGGCGGAAGAATGATTTTCCGTTCTTCGATTTCTCCGGTCAGCATATCCACGCCGATTTTTGCCAGTTCGTTGACCCGCAAATCAAAGGTGTCAAAGCCATATTCTTTTGCATGAGTATCAAAGTTTCCCAGCATCAGATAATCTTTGATGGGATCGCGCCCCATGGTTTTGATCACCGGAAATACTCTTGCCGTCAGGGTGGAATCCAGCCATCCGAAAATCCCGGTTGGAACATCCGATGATTCCAGAACCGGCGGGAGCAGGGCTGATACCGGAGCTCCGCTGTGCAAACGCCAGAACAATCCCTCGTCAAATTCTATTCCGGCAGATGGTGCATGTTTCCGGATTCCCTGCATGATTTGAACCTGCATTGAAGTGTGCGGTCCGCAATAATTTTTTTCATCCATTGCGGCAAAAATCAACCGCTTGATATTGTGGTTCGCATAATATTCCACTGCCTGACGTCCGAGATCTTCATAATCAATCAACGCATAACGGCAATGAGCAAATTCTTCATAGTGGTGATAGCGGAGAATAAAAACTATTTTGGAAAAACAGTAGGGGGCTTTTTTCAGTTCTTCATAAGGCACAAAATTATCACCCAGGATCAAATATCCGTAGGGCTGACTTTTCTTTACCATTTGCTTGAGAAAAAGCCGGATCTCTTCCGTACCGTTTTTTCCGAAAAATTTGGTGTCCAGCAGAATCGGGAACAAATCTTTTTCGTGAAGGTATCTGTTGATCTCCCGGAAGAAATCAGAGTAAAAATCCCCGCTGTCAATGGTCATCAGTCCAACGGCATTTGTTTGAATTGCCGGAGAGTTTGCCCGGACAACTGATCCGCGTTTCGGTGCCCTGTCCAAAAGCTTTTCTTCCACCAGACGGTTTAAACCGGCTGCAACAGTTCCTTTGTTGACAAGAAAATGCTGTGCCAGTTCCACATCTGTCGGAAGACGTTCTCCGGGAGAGTACTTCCCTTGAAGGATCCATCCCCGGACTGTCTCTGTGATGACATCCTGTTTTAATCGTGTCGCTTCCATAATTTTTTCCGTTTAATATTGTATTATACCAGTTTAATAGTAGGTTAATTGATATCATTATACGATATAAAACATAAAATGTCAAGGGGTAAGTATGAAAAATGTAAAAAAAAATAGCTCTGTTCCCAATAAAGGTTGATTTGTGATCGGGGAAGAAGGGAAAAAATTTTGAGGAAATTTCTTCCCTTCTTCCCCGAACCCCATCATCCTTTTTCAAACCTTTTTGCGGCATTTCGATTTTTACGATGTAAAAATCGAAATGCCATCTTAAAGTTGAAATAGCAGAAGGATTTACCAACCTGTATGGGAAACAGCGCTAAAAAATAAAAAAAGTCTCTGATAATCTGAAAACCTTTTGTCTCTCATGTTGAATTATTTTAAACATGGGTGTATATTACCCGTTGATTTTAAAATATCAACATATTAACATATAAGGAAAAAGATTATGTTCAAGCCAGCTGGACAGGCGGATTTTCCGAAACTTGAGCAGGAAGTGCTCGAATTCTGGAAAAATGACAACACATTTGAGAAATCAGTGCAGGCAAGAAAGGGCGGCAAGGAATTCGTTTTCTATGACGGACCTCCGTTTGCAACCGGGTTGCCTCATTACGGACACCTTCTCGCAGGGACTATCAAGGACGTTGTGCCCCGGTATCAGACCATGCGCGGACGTTACTGTGAACGTACCTTCGGCTGGGACTGTCACGGTCTCCCTGTCGAATACGAAATGGAAAAAGAACTGAAGCTCTCCGGAAAAAGAGAGATCGAAACCTACGGTGTCGATAAGTTCAACGAAGCGTGCCGCGGAATCGTGCTGCGTTATACCTCAGAATGGGAACGCATCGTGACCCGTATGGGCCGCTGGGTCGATTTCAAAAACGGATACCGCACCATGGACCGCGATTACATGGAATCCATCTGGTGGGTCTTCAAGCAGCTCTGGGATCAGGATCTCATCTATGAAGGTTACAAAATCCTGCCCTATTGTGCAAGATGCTGTACTCCGCTCTCCAACTTTGAAGCAAATCAGGGTTACGCTGATGTGGAAGATCCCGCTATCACGATCCGTTTCAAAGTAATCGGCGAAGAAAACACCTATTTCCTGGCATGGACCACCACCCCGTGGACGTTGCCCTCCAACATGGCTCTCACCGTCGGTCCTGAAATCGACTACGTGAAAGTTCTGGATGACGGAACATATTACATCATGGCTGAAGCACGTCTTGCAGCTTACTACAAAAAAGATCTGCCGGAAATCGTTGCACGTTATAAAGGTGCAGAGCTCGCAGGAAAACATTACGAACCGCTGTTCCCCTACTTCGCAAATATGGCTGAACAGGGTGCGTTCCGCGTGATCACAGCTGATTTCGTCAGCACAGAAGACGGTACCGGTATCGTTCACACTGCCCCCGGATTCGGGGAAGATGACGCAGCGGCCGGAAAAGCTCACGGCGTTCCGGGTGTCTGCCCCATCGACGCAGAATGTAAATTCACAAACGATGTTCCCGATTATGTCGGCAGATTTGTAAAAGAAACCGATAAAGACATCATCAAACGTCTGAAAGATGAAGGCAAGCTGGTTCACCGCGGCACCATCAAGCACAGCTATCCCCATTGCTGGCGCGATGATTCCCCGCTGATCTACAAAGCAGTTTCCACCTGGTTCGTGAAGATCGACAAGATCAAAGAAAAGATGATCAATGCCAACAAGCAGATGAGCTGGGTTCCCGAACACATCAAGAACGGCCGTTTCGGAAAATGGCTGGAAAATGCACGTGACTGGGCAATCAGCCGCAACCGTTACTGGGGCTGCCCGCTGCCCATCTGGCGCAACGAAGAAACCGGAGAAATGATCTGCGTCGGTTCCGTGGAAGAACTGGAAAAACTCACAGGCAAGAAATTCTCTGATATCCACAAGCATTATGTGGATGATGTGGAAATCGTTTCTCCCAAGACCGGAGCGATCCTGAAACGGATCCCAGAAGTCCTCGACTGCTGGTTTGAAAGCGGTTCCATGCCGTACGCTCAGAAACATTATCCCTTTGAAAATAAAGAACGGTTCGATGCAAACTATCCTGCCGACTTTATCGCAGAAGGTCTTGATCAGACACGCGGCTGGTTCTATACTCTCGTTGTTCTCGCAGCGGCTCTCTTCGACAAGCCCCCTGCAATGAACGTGGTCGTCAACGGTTTGATCCTCGCATCCAACGGACAGAAAATGTCCAAACGGTTGAAAAACTATCCCGACCCGCTGGAAATCGTGAACAAGTACGGTGCAGATGCGCTCCGTCTGTTTCTCCTCGGTTCTCCGGTTGTCCGCGCAGAAGATTTGAAGTTCTCTGAAGAAGGTGTGAAAGATATTCTCCGCTGTGTGCTTCTGCCCGTCTGGAACTCCTACAGTTTCTTCACAACCTATGCAAGTGTTGACAACTGGGTTCCTGCAGCAGGACCGCTGAAAGCTCCGGAAAATCCGAAAAATCCGCTTGACCGCTGGATTCTTTCCTCCCTCTCCGATATGGTGGAAGAAATCCGTGCCGCAATGGATGCATACCAGCTCCAGCGCGCTGCAAACCGCTTTGAAAAGTTTGCTGATGACCTCACAAACTGGTACATCCGCCGCAGCCGCAGACGTTTCTGGAAGAGCAAAAACGATGGTGACAAGAACGATGCTTATGCTACCCTTTACTATGTCCTCATGACATTTGTCAAGTGCGCAGCTCCGTTCATCCCCATGCTGACAGAAAAGATTTACCGTGAACTCCGCACAGAAGATATGCCGGAATCCGTTCATCTTTGCGATTTCCCCGAACCGGAAACCGACCGCCGTGACACCGCTCTGGAATGTCAGATGGAAAACACCATGCGTGCAGTCACCCTCGGTCACTTCCTCCGCAAACAGAAAAACCTGAAGATCCGTCAGCCGCTTGCAAAAGCAATCCTGGTTGCCGCTGATCCCAAGGTTCGCGAACTGCTGGAAGGTACAAAAGATATCGTTGCAGAAGAACTTGACGTGAAAGAAATTCTGATCCGTGATTCCGATGCGGAACTGGTGACACTCTCCGCCAAGGCTAACTTCAAGGTTCTGGGTGCAAAACTCGGTCCCAAGATGAAAGCTGCAGCCGCTGAGATCGCAAAACTCACCGCTGAAGACCTCCGCAAACTGGAAGCCGGCGAATCCGTTTCTATCGTCCTCGACGGCGAAACAATCGCCCTTGTTCCGGGTGAAGTCACGGTTCTCCGTGCTGAAAAACCCGGCGTAACCGCTGCCACCGAAGCAGGTCTCACCATTGCTCTTGATACCGAACTCACCCGCGAACTTCTCGATGAAGGTATCGCCCGTGAATTCATCAGCAAAGTTCAGAACCTCCGTAAGGAAATGAATCTTCAGGTCTCCGACCGTATCACACTGGCAGTTGCCGCTGATGAAGAAGCGACCAAAGCGATCCTCACGTTCCGTGACTATGTTTCCAACGAAACGCTGGCTCTGGATATCGTTTCCGGTGAAATCACAGCAGACAAGAAAGAAGAAGCTGATCTCAACGGACACAATGCCGTGATCTGCGTCAAGAAGGGAGCAATTTGAGAATGAAACGGATTCTTACCGGAATTCAGCCTTCCGGCATTCCTCATATCGGCAACTTTTTCGGAGCGATCCGTCAGGTGCTGGAACTGCAGAAAATGGGTGAATCGTTCGTGTTTATCGCGGACCTTCACTCCCTCACCACCTCTCCGAAAGCGGAAGATCTCCGGGAACGGGTGAAGCGCCTTGCCGTGGATTTCCTCGCTTGCGGTCTCAATCCTGAAACCAGCGTTTTCTACAAACAGTCTGATGTCCCGGAAGTTGTGGAACTCATGTGGTACCTCAGCAACGTGACAGGGGTCGGTCTTCTGGAACGCGCTCACAGTTATAAAGATAAAATCGCCAAGGGATTCTCACCCAACACCGGATTGTTCACCTATCCGGTGCTGATGGCGGCAGATATCCTGCTCTATCAGGCTCAGCTGGTCCCCGTTGGAAAAGATCAGAAACAGCACCTGGAAATCACCCGTGATGTTGCAATCCGCTTCAACCAGACATACGGCGATGTCTTCACCATTCCGGACGGATACATTCCCGACAACGTGGCAGTAATCCCCGGTCTGGATGGACAGAAGATGTCCAAGAGCTACAACAATACCATTGAAATCTTCGGTGAAGAAAAGCCCCTGCGGAAAAAATTCATGTCCATCAAGACAGATTCCAAGGGAATGGAAGAGCCGAAAGATCCCGATACCTGCAACGTGTTCCAGCTTTACAAACTCTTTGCGACGCCGGAACAGCAGGAAGAAATGCGCGCCCGCTACATTGCCGGAAATTACGGTTACGGTCACGCAAAACAGGCTTTGTTTGAAGCATATATGGATTACTTTGCTCCCATGCGGAAACGCCGGGAAGAACTTCTTGCGAACATGGATTACGTTGATGCCATTCTGAAAAAGGGTGCGGAACGTGCCAGAGAAGAAGCAATGAAGACTTTGACAAAGGTCCGGGAGCTTGTTGGAATTGCCTGACCGTTTTGTGATCGTCAAACGGGCTTTTATTGACTCCCTGCCGGTTCTCATGGGGTATTCTGCCATGGGATTTGCGGCGGGAGTTCTGCTTTCTGCCCACAGCGGTATTGATTTTGCCGGAATCTGGGCGTTCCTCACCAGTGCAACCTCCATTTCCGGTGCATTGCAATTCATGCTTGTGGATTGGATCGCCAAGCGGACGCCTCTGCTGGATGTGGCTCTGCTCACGTTCTGCCTGAATATCCGCTACGCAATGTACGGTTTTTCCCTGATCGACAGATTCAGAGGAATCGGGTTCTGGAAGAAGTTTTATCTCATCTGGTCTCTCACCGATGAAACCTATGCCCTGGAAACAGAATGTAAAATTCCGGAGAAAAAGAAAAATATCCGGTATTGTCTTCTGTTGGCTTTTTTTGACCATGCTTACTGGATTTGCGGAGTGACAGCAGGTGCGCTGGCGGGGAAAGCTCTGCCCTTTTCCAATCAGGGGATCGACTTTGCCATGACAGCTTTGTTTCTGGTGATCCTGACAGATCAATGCCGGGAAAAAAGCAACCGGATTCCTGCAATCATCGGCGGCGGTGCTGCAGTGCTCTGTCTTCTGATCTTCGGCGCAGGCAAAATGCTGATTCCGTCCATGATCCTGATGATCACGGTGTTTTTAGTCTGCCGGAAAAAACTTGATCCGGTACGGAAGGAGAAAGCCGTATGAGTACAACTGCTTATTTGTGGAGTCTGATTGCCGTTACGGCAGGAGTGACATTATTGCTGCGCGCCTTTCCGTTTCTGCTGTTCGGGACCGGAGCGAAAACGCCGCCGGTGATCGAATATGTCGGGAAAGTGTTATCTCCGGCAGCGATTGCCATGCTGGTGGTATATTGTTTCGGGTGTTATTTCCGTGACAGACCTCTGCTGCAGAACTACTGCGGTGCAGCGGAACTGATTGCGGCAGCGATTGTTGTCGGCTTGCAGTTATGGAAAAAGAATCCGCTGCTTTCGATTCTCTGCGGAACGGCTGTTTATATGATCCTTGTACAAAATTTCTGACCCGATAAAGGAAACGCTCATTTCATGACTTCCGGGAGGGGAAGCAGAAAATTTTCTTCGCAAAAAATATTTCAGTAATTGAGCTTGTTCTTAATATTCCAAATCGTTTTTTACAAAAAAATCCAAAACAGCTCTTGACAAAATAATATTTTCAAGGTATACTTAATCAAAATACCGATGTCTTGTTAACTCCAAGAGACGTAGAAAACTTTTATAGCAGTATATCTTTTTCGAAAAATGCTATAATTTTATATGAAGGTTGTTATACAGCTCTTAGTCCAGGAAAGACCTCTTTAGGACAAAAGACTGCTGACATTACAGGATGTGATACTATAGCAATTATTGACGAGACCGAGTATACTAATCGTTCTATACCAAAAATTTTAACGTATTACACAAGAGAACTGGGACAAAAAAAGTGTTTAAAAAGAAAGTGGAATAAAAATGAAAAAAAAATTAAAAATCTGTTTTATAATTTTATTTGGTTTATTTCTCTTTGTTTTTTCTGCACATCTTTTGAAAAATAAAAATCATGAAAAAACGCAGAATTTTTCTGAAGAGGAAAAAATATTTTTCAAAACCAAGTGGATATCTTTTTATGGAGCAAGAATTGGTCAACCGTGGTTTTCTCATAACGATGTAGATATTGTTGCTCAAAAAATATTAAAACTCGAATATTCTCAGGGTAAGATAAAAGGATCAAAAGAAGTTTTTCCTTTTAAAATATTATTTATTTCTGCTGATGGTCAAAAAAAAATTGTTTGGTTAAATACCAGAACTTTCAGTTTTGATAGGAAAAAAAGTTTTCCGCATAATATAGGAGATGAAATCGAAGTCTTCTATCAGGATATGGGCAAGTATTATGTGAAAAATCCAGAAAACCAGAATTTAAATGTATTAAATGAATAAAATCATACCAACCCCCTCTTATACCTACAATAAAGCCAATCAGTTGGTGACTTCAACTGTCAATGGCGTAACAACTCATTACAAATATGATGCCGCCGGAAGAATGATTCAGGCGGGAGATAAAACATATATTTATAACGGACAGAATAAAACTCGTCAATATCTCGCTTGTAAAATGGAATCTTGATGATATAGTAAACAAAACGTACATGGTTTTGATAATCGGTCAAAATAAAATGTGCGCAAAATTTAGGACACTGCCCATCCACTTGGCGTAGCTTCATAAAGGAGTGAGAAAATGTTGTTTTTGTCAAGTTATAAGTATATCATGCATGCTGGATTGTTTGTACTTATTGCTGTTTTAATTGTTGGTTGTGCAAATCAAACATCTTTTATTTTTCCAATTCCCACACAAAATGCAGAAAAAAAGGTTGAAAAACATTTTGTTGGGATGTGGGAATTTATCCCTGTCGAAAATAACAGCAGGATAAAATTTGATGTTAAATTTGACATCAATACAATGACATACTATATGTCATCTAATGTAGGCGATTTTCAGGCTGTTTTAATAAAAATCAACGATTTTTATTTGGCATCTTTTGGTATAGATTTGCGAAAGCTCCAAAAGCACTTATTAGGTTTTACTGATGAGGAGTTAGCATATATTTTGCCGCAATATACTATTATAAAGATGGTTAAAATAAATTCTCAACGCGTAAAAATTTATGCAGTACAACAAATTGCCCCATTGTCTCATAAGAGAATTGTTATTTCAGACATGTCATCAGAGGATTATACTAAATTGATCCGTGATAAGTCTAGTTTGTTTAAATATATCGAGGTTGGAGAAATGCATAAGAAATGATAATCAAATATTTGCAATAAAATTTTCTAAAGGATGAAAGAATGATACGCTTGGGGTATCTATTGCTGTTAATATCTCCATTATTTTTGAATGCGGAAACAATCGTTGTCAAAACGAAAGCACCGCAGAATAGGAATGCGGTGTTCCAGTACCGTGTCCCCAAAGGGGATGACAAGAACCGGCGGGAGATGTATCGGGTGCTGGTGATTTTCGGCGGCAGAAATACCGATGGCAAAGCCGATGCTTCCGGTCGTATGTGTTGAAAAAATATCGTAAAAAAATGGTATTTTTTAGTCACGATAAGAGATAAGTATTTGACAAATCCAATATTGTGACTTATATTATTTGTAGGCATTTTATAGTTTGGTTGTACTAGTAATTTATCACAGAATCTTATCTTATTGAGTGAAACTAGACAGCCTAATGGAGATGGAACTACAACACTAATACGACGTTATCAAGCAGTTATTTCGCTTTCTATAAATGTCGAAAAATTGGGAACCGTCATAGCAAATGGGAAAAAACTTTTGAAATCCGAAAAGTATATGAATGAAGGGGGATATATGAAATTTCTTAGTTTTCTTATAGTTTTCTTTTGCATTTGTCTTTTATGTTGTCATGCAGAAGAGTTAGCAACATTTAAGTTGAATACGGTTTGTTTGCCCGGGGATATATGGTATTCAACGGCGGGAAAATGTTTTTTTCGAGAATCAATCAAAAAAAATCTATTG
>JAFVTF010000027.1 GCA_017503375.1 Lentisphaeria bacterium
GATATTATTGACAGAAATCCACATTTTTTTGACTCTGTTACTAATATGGGGTGATAAATTCTTCTATTTCACTCAAAAGATGGCATTTTGATTTTTGTTATCAAAAATCAGAATGCCGCAAAAAGGTTTGAAAAAGGATGATGGGGTTCGGGGAAGAAGGGAAGAACTTTCCTCAAAAGTTTTTCCCTTCTTCCCCGATCACAAATCAACCTTTATTGGGAACAGAGCTTTTCTTTTCGGGAAAAACCAGAAGCTTACGCAGGAAATAATTGCCGAAAAATCCGACAATTGTGGAAATCACTTTTGCACACATGACAGAGCAGGAAATCGCAACCAATCCGCGTGTTACACCGACATCAACCGCTCCCATAATGACAATGGTAAGCAGATATGCCATGATCTCGCCAAAGGAGCTCCAGCGGGCTTTATGGCGGAACAGAATGGCAATGCAGAGCAGGTAGTTGACTGCAGCGGCAATCAGGAAGGCAATCACGACGGCCAAATCCATTTGCATGTGAGCTCCCGCCAGAGCTGCAAAAACTCCGATATTTACAACAGCGGAAATTGCACCGATGAAGAAATAGATGATCAGCTGCATCGGCACAGGAGCCTTGTGGGCATTGTAATGGAAAATACAGTAAAGCGCACGGACGCCGTCCTTCCAGCCGATTTTCTTCCCTTCATCAAATGTTCTGGGATTATAGGAAATGGCGGTTTCATAAACTCTGTACTGCCCTTCAGCAACCAGAGAAGTAACTTCCGGTTCAAATCCGAAACGGTTTTCTTTGAGACGGGGAGCGATCGTCTGGATCACATCCCTGCGGAACAATTTATAGCAGGTTTCCATATCTGTGATATCCAAATCAGTGAAGATATTGGAAGCAAAGGTAAGGAACTTGTTCATTCCGGAGTGCCAGCATTTCAGCACACGGCGCATATCAGAACGGAGATAGCGGGAACCGTAAACCACATCTGCTTTTCCCTCCATGAGCGGAACAAGCATTTTAAGATAATCTTTCGGGTCATATTCCATATCGGCATCCTGAATTCCGACATAATCGCCTGTTGCGTAAGTGAATCCTGTCCGGAGAGCCGCACCTTTCCCCTGATTGACTTCGTGTTTTGCAATCTGAATGACATCCGGATATTTCTTTTTCAGAGCTTCGGCTTTCTCCAGACTTTTATCTTTGGAACAGTCGTCCACGATCACCAGTTCCAGATCCAGAGTTTCACTCTTCAGGTCCAGAACATATTCCACGATCTGTTCAAGGGTATTTTCTTCATTGTAACAGGGAATGACAAGGGATAATTTCGGTTTGCTCATAATGTTTCTCCTGACCGCAGTAATTGATCAAAGTATGCAATTGTCTGTTTCAGCCCTTCCCGGAGCGGCGTTTTTGCCTGCCAATCCAAAAATTTCTTTGCTTTATCAGTATTGGGTTTCCGCTGTTTCGGGTCATCGGAAGGCAGCGGCTGAAATACGATTTTTGAATTGGAATTTGTCAGTTCAATAGTCAACTGAGCAAGTTCCAGCATGGTGAATTCTCCGGGATTTCCCAGATTGACAGGTCCGGTAACATCGGCGGGGGTATTCATCATCCGCATCATGCCGTCGATCAAATCGTCACGGTAACAGAAACTGCGGGTTTGAGTTCCGTCGCCGTAAATGGTGATATTCTGCCCCTGCAACGCCTGCATGATAAAGTTGCTGACCACACGACCGTCCTGCGGGTGCATTCCGGGACCGTAAGTGTTGAAAATACGGATCAGTTTGATGGGCAGACCATATTGCAGATGATAAGCATTGAACAGCGTTTCTGCACAGCGTTTTCCTTCATCGTAACAGGAACGGATTCCAACGGGGTTCACATTTCCCCAATATTCTTCCACCTGAGGATGAACAGTGGGGTCGCCATAAACTTCGGAAGTAGACGCCTGAAGAATTCTGCAATTGTTTTTCTTTGCCAGTTCCAGCATATTGTATGCGCCGTTGACACAAGTTCTGACGGTCTGAACATGATCTTTCTGATAATGGACAGGAGAAGCGGGACAGGCAAGATTATAGATGGCATTGACTTCCAGATCAAGCGGATTCACCACATCATGTTCCAGAAATGAGAAATCCGGATTTTCCATCATCGGCAGAATATTCCGTTTTGTTCCGGTGTAAAGGTTATCAACACAGATGACCTGTTTTCCCTGATTCAGCAGGCACTGACAGAGGTATGATCCCAGAAAACCTGCGCCGCCGGTTACCAATATATGTTCTTTCACTGTTATCTCTCCTGTATTTTCCGTAATATAACACGTACACCGTGAACTGCAAGCGGAAAAAACGTTCTGCTGAAATATTTTTAACTTTTTCTCAGAAAACAGGGAAAAATAAGAGACGCATAAAAAAAAACTCTTGACAATTTTTATTTTTTGTGTTATAATATTTCGGGATACGGCTTCTGAGTACGCATAACATACATTATGTTAAGTCAGAAGTGCTGATTTCCAGTGGGTTATAACATGTCAATCAAAAAAACATCCAAAAAAACAGGAAAATAAAGGAAAGGACTTAACATAATGTATGTTATGAGACGCAGGTTTACTCTGATTGAACTTCTGGTTGTAATTGCAATCATTGCCATTCTTGCGGGGATGCTTCTGCCGGCATTGAACAATGCCAGGGAACAGGGGCGGCGCGGAAGCTGTAACGGGAACTTGAAACAGATCGGACAGGCGATGGCTCTTTATACTCTTTCAAACGATGATTTTATTACAACTTATGCACAGAATGATAATCTTGGGAACTACACCTGGAATGCCCGTCTGGCAATATATATCGGTGGTAAAGATTCCTCAAACACAGAAGATAACTGGAAAGCTATGAAAGTGTTCCGGTGTCCGAGTCACACCAAAAGCATCCTGGGAAATCCGCTGAAACAAAATTATGACTGGGTATCCGGAAGTTACGGAATCCATGGATATCTGTGGAATCTGAATGACAACGGAAAGAAAAATTTCGGTGCCAAGATTTCAAAATTGCAGAAACCTTCCTCCGCACTTTATGCCGGAGAATATAAAAACCATCCGGATCCGGCACTTTCCTCCGCATCTCCCGCAAACTATCCGGTGCTCGGCATGACTTGGTACGGTGGCGGACGCAGAGACCAACAGTGGGGTCCCGGAAATTATCATCGGCAGAACAAAGCCGGTCTTGTGTTTTCTGACGGTCATGCGGCAACATGGAATATAGATCAGCTGATTGCTTACGGCGGAACATCCCAGTACCTTGATGGTGCGCCCTGGTGCCGTCTTGACTGGAAAACAGCTGTCGCACCGAAATAAAATCAGTTGGTGTTGAAAACTCATGTTTGACCTTCACTCATTTCAAATCCCGGCAGCAGAATTCACGCCGGGATATTTTTGGTGTCTGGCAGATAAATTGGATGAAACGGTTCTTTCTGCTCAGATAAAGGACATGGCAGAAAAAGGGGCAAAAACAGTTATTCCACATCCGCTTCCGGTCGGATTCCGGAAATCAATGGGTTCCCGGATGGAACCGGAATATCTTTCCGACGGATATTTTGAAAAATACCGTGCCATCGTTGATGAATGTGAACGTTCCGGAAGCAAATGTTATTTGTATGACGAGGGCGGCTGGCCCTCCGGGAGTGCCTGCGGTCAGGTTTACGCAGCAGATCCGGAACGGTTTGCCCAGCGTTTTCTGCAATTGGATGGCAAAGGCGGATATGAAATTTGTGTCTGCGGAACAAATCCCGGTATCACAAGTGCAGTGCTGCCGAGTCTTCTTATGAGAGAAGTTACAGATAAATTTCTGGAACTGACCCATAAAAAGTATTACCAATACTTTGGCGATCAATTCGGAAAAGTATTTCATTTTGCATTCATGGATGAACCGTGTCTTTCGCCTTGTGCCAGAGGATATCTTCCCTGGACATGGGATTTGTTTGATGAGTTCCGGAAGCGGAAAGGGTATGATGTGGAACCGCATATCGTTCCCATGCTTCAGGAACAGCTCTCTCCGGAAACGATTCAGGCGCGGATGGACTATGTTGATGTGGTATCGCAGCTGTTTACGGAACGTTTTATGCGTCCTGTCCGGGAATGGTGCAAGTCCCACGGGATCCTGTCCGGCGGTCATTTCAATGGAGAAAATGATCTCAGTCTGTGCATGTACCATGTTCACGGCGGAAATATTCTGCGTGTTATGCGGGAACTGGATTTGCCGGGGATCGATCTGATCTGGCGTCAGTTATGGCACGGAAAGCAACTGCATCCGTTTCCGAAACTTGCGTCAAGCACGGCGAATCAGAATGGCAATTCCCGTGCCATGGGAGAGCTTTTTGCCGTTTACGGTTCCGGACTTACTTATGATCAGATGAAATTTATTGTTGATTATATGATCTGCTGCGGGATCAATGCCTTTGTTTTCAGTGCATATCCCCAGAGTACAGATGGAAAATTGGGACGCGGAACACGTCCGGTATTCGGTCCCTGCAATCCCATGTGGCAGTTTGTCAAAGAATTTCATGATTACACAGCCCGTCTTTCCTGGCTTTCAGCAGCATCTGAACCGGTGGTCGATACTGCGCTGTTCTACGATTTCCGTTCTCTCTGGAAGAGCAGACCCGATACCAACCGGGCAACAGATCAGGATCAGATAGCGTATCATCTTCTGGAACAGCAGACCGATTTTGATTACATTGACGAAGATGTGCTTGAAACAGCTGTTTTCTGTAACGGAAAACTTCAAATAGGAAAAGCGGAATATTCCACTCTGGTAATCCCGGAAGCGGCGTTGATGACAGAGAAAGCTGCTGAAAATCTGAAAAAACTTCAATCGGAAGGGTTGCGTGTTCTGAGTTCTGACAGGACAAGCGAAATTGCTCCGACTTTAAGAATTGAGAATGGAGACTGGCGGTTCAGAGTCAGAAAAACTTCTCTTGGAAATGGAGATTTTCTTTATTTCGTGATGAACATTTCCTCACAGCCTTATTCCGGAAGATTTCAGGCGGAGGAATCTGCTCCTGTTGCAAAATGTGATGCGGAAACAGGAAAATTGATCCGGGTTTCCAATTCTTCCAATGGTGTTTGGAATGATACTCTTTCACCTCTTTCGGTGACAGTGTTTCTGGTCGGTCCATCGGCAGAAAATGCTGAGTTGCCGGAAGCGGAACCGGGAGAAGAAGTTTTGCAGCTTGATGAAGTCTGGCAGATGACTCCAGTTTATCAATTCCGGGTTGGCGAAAAAGATTATGAACAATCAGCTGTAAAACCCAGTTGGCGGGAATGTAACTGTGGTGACTGGTGTCCGGTTCTCGGCAATGATTTCAGCGGAGATGTTCTTTACCGGAAAGAATTTTCTGTGGAAGATCCCTCCGGAATCAGTTTCCTTGATCTGGGGAAAGTCAATTATGCGGCTGAAGTTACCTTGAACGGCATTCCGCTTGGAAGAAGAATCTTTTCGCCATTTATCTTTCCGGTAAAAGATGCCTTGAGAAAAGGCCGGAATACATTGGAGATCAAAATTACAAATACCCTTGCCAATGCGATTTCTCCGGAACGTGTGAGAAAATATTGGGATTCCTGTTTTGACCAGCCATCGCCTTATGAAGATATTCAGAGAATTTTTGAACAGAAATCATTAGAATCCGGACTTTTCGGTCCGGTGACATTAAAAAAATAAGGAAGGTTCAGATGTACGATTTATCAAGACATCCCTTTTTTGAAAAGTGGGTCGATCCTGAAAGCGGAGTGGAAAGTTTTATTCTGAAAGAACGTGTTGCTCCGGTTCAATTAACGTTTTATTTTACCAATTCCAGTGTTTCACCGGATGGAGAATATCTCTGGTTTTATGCAGGATTTCCCCCTTGTCGGGAACGTTTTCTTGCGTATGTGCGTTTGAATCCGGAAAAACCGGAAATCAAATATTTCCCGCAAGGGATGTTCTGGAATGCCTCTCCGATGATCGCGCCGGACAGCTCCGGAGTGTTTTTCATGTCTCATAAAAACCTCTGTTTTATCAACCCGGAGGGAGAAGTCAAAATCATCGGAAGTATTCCGGATGATTATATTGCACACCGTCATTTGTTCCGGAGTGCAACTCACCTTTCCCTTTCCTGCGACGGAGAATGGTTCCTGACGGATGGTCAGGTGGGAGACGTGACTTTTATTGCGCTGTTCCATGCAAAAACCGGAGAATTCAAACTGCTGCATGAGTTCCCGTATGTTCATGACCATTCCGCATTTTCTCCGGTCAATCCGAAACAGTTTGTCTGTCCGCGGGATTGGAGACGAAACGCATATACCGGAAAATATGAGTGGATGGAAATGCGATTGTGGGTGATGGATATCGACCAGACCTATTACCGTCCATTATGTCCTGATCTGTGGGAAGGTCACGGAGTAAATACCGCACACGAATGGTGGAGCAAGGATGGAAAAATCTGTTTTGTGGATTATGAAAACGGTATTTTTGAAGTTGATCCGGATACTTTGGAACGGAACCATGTGTGGAAACGTCCGGTTTGCCATGCACATTGCAATGGAGACAGAACTCTTTTCTGCGGAGATCAGACTCCGTATATCTGGAATGAAGATCAGGCATTGGAACTGCTGTTTTTCAATAAAAAGACCAATGAAGAAAAACACATTGTTTCTGCGATGCCACCGCCGCCGATGTCCCGGGATCCTTATCATCTCGATCCCCATCCGCACTTTTCACCCGATGATTCCATGATCGTTTACATGACAACGGTTCTGGGAAATGTGGATGTGGCTGTCACCCCCGTAAAACAACTTGTTTAACAATAGGAGATAACAATGAAAAAAAGTCTGCTTCTGCTCGCTGCATGTTTTGCGGGTACTGTTTTTGCACAGGACGTATTCAAAGAAAACAGACTGTTTTATCTGAACTTTGAAAACGGAACTGATGCAGCCTTTGCAAAAGGTTCTCCCAAAGGAACATTCCTTGCGAAAGGCAAAAAAGTGGAAATTGTGGACGGTTACAAAGGCAAAGGATTCAAGACCGGAATCGGTCAGCATGCACTGAAATATATGTCCCGCAATAATCTGAAAGGAGAATGTGGAACTATTACATTCTGGCAGAAAAAACTGGATAATGTTGAGTTCAATACAAATGACAAACATCATCATATTTTCTTTGAATTGAACGAACGCAACAGAAATACTCTGTTTTACAAATATGGCGACAGTTTCACCCCGTGGATCCTGGAACGGTATCCCTTTGAGAAAAAAGGTCAGACAGCGACCATGACACTGCCGTCAGAAAGAAATTATGATAAATCTGCATGGCACATGTACGCTTATGTCTGGGACAAACAGAAAGCATATCTTTATATGGATGGAATCTGTGTCGGCAATTGTCTGAAAAAAGCTCCGGCACCGGCGACCAGCAATGTGGGCAGCATTTCATTCGGACAGAACTGGGGTTCCAAATGGAACGAAAACAACCGTATTATGGATGAGATCAACATTTACGGGAAAGCCTTCACACCGGCTGAAATTTACAAACTCTATCAGCAGGAAAGACAGCTGCCGCCGAAACCGGAATTTACTCTTGCTCCTGCCGGAAATAAAATCTCCGTCGATGGAAAAATGTCTGCCGGGGAATATGAGAATGCAACTGCATTTCCGCTGCTTTTCAACTCTGCAACAGGCAGTGTTGCGGAAGTTCCCGCCGTTCTTTATCTGACTTACGACAAAGACAATCTCTATTTCTTCCTGAAATCCCCTCTCGGAAAGAAAGCGTTTGAACTTGCCCATACCGCTTTGCTGGACGGGATGTTCCTGCGTCAGCGCGGGGAACACGATCAGGATATCGACAATGACGACTCTCTGATTCTTGATTTTCTGTATAACACCATGAATTATTACATGGCAGTCAATACTCTGGATATCAAGTATGATTACACCATTTCTGCGAAAAAAGAGATTGCCCTGAAATGGGCTCCGAAATGGAAAACATCCAGTGCTGTCAACGAAAACGGATGGCAGGTGGAAGGGTTCATCCCCTTGAAAGATCTTGGAATCAATTCTGCGGACGGAACCGTTTTTGAGGCAAACTTTGTCAGAAACTGGAAAAAGCTGAAGTTGCAGTCTGAAAGTCTGATTCAGGATCCCCTTTCAGGAAAAGGCGGATTCCGGAAAGAAAAATATTACGGAAAATTCACACTTGCCGGAAAAAACAGTATTGCTGTCAGAATTGATGATATTGAAAAATTTGACTGCAACGGCATCAAATTCAAAACAGTTCTCCGGAATGTCAGCCCAAAAGTGCAGAATGTCCGCTATCAGTTGAAAGCCGGAACCAAAATCCTGTGGGATAAAACGAACCGGCTCCAGCCCGGAAAATCTGAGGTGATCTCATATGATAAAAAATTCCCGGCATCCGTTATGAATATTTCCTTTCTTGTGACTTCCAAAGATGGGAAACAGGTTTATTTCAAATTGGATAATCCGGTCTACTCTCTGGATGATATTCAACTTCGGATCGCACCGATTCCATCAAAACAGATGGTTTCTGTTTCCGGCAGTTTTCCCCAGCTCAATATCAATCCGGAACGCACAAAAGCCGTGGTCGAAATATTCAAAGATAAGAAATCTCTCTGGAAAACAGTCATTGAGTTGAGCGAACTTGCTTTTCAGACGGAACTTTCCCTGAAAGGATATGCACCGGGAGATTACCGGGTCAATGTCAAACTCGTTGAAAACGGAATTACTGCAGCAGAAAAAGAAACCGTTATTTCTCATCTTCCCATGCCAGTCTGGTATGGCAATAAAGTCGGGATTTCCGATAAAGTCCCAGCACCGTGGGTTCCGGTGAAAGTGAAAGATAATACCGTTTCTCTGCTCAACAGCGGATATGATTTCGGAAAGAATCCGCTTCCGGAAAAGATATTTGTGGAAGGTGAAAACATTCTTACTGCGCCGATCTCCGTTACAACGGATAAGGGAAAACTGAGCATGAAAAACAAAGTTCTTTCCCGGAAAGATACAGAAGCAGTAATCGAAGGAAAAGGCTCTCAGGGGGGTGTTGACTTTGTCATGAACACCACCGTGGAATATGATGGTTTCATGTGGCATAAATTCACCTTGAAACCGCATGCGAAAGGGGTCACTGTCAATAAACTTCAGATCGTGATTCCTCTGAAAAAAGAGTATGGCGATCTGATTGTACCTTATGACTACACTCTTTCCACAACAGGAACTCTGACAAAATGGAGCGGCGGAATCCGTCCTCTCTGGGTGGGAAGTGCGGAAAAAGGAATTTCTTTTGTTGCGGAACACTCCCATAACTGGGGTCTTTCCCATTCCAATCAGGCTTTGGAAGCGGAACGGACCGCAAACAATACGGTTCTGAAGATCAACCTGATCAACACTCCGACCATATTGAACGGAGATGAAACCTTTGAATTCAGTCTTCAGGCGACACCGCCGAAACCTGTTGATCCCGGATACAGAGATATGCGGTTCTGTGCGGCTCAGGATTTCAAAACGGTGTTCAAGGACGAAAAAAATAAAGATATGATCATCTGGTGGGGCGTCAGCTGGGGAAAGGTTTCCTGGACCAGCGGCGAAGTCTGTTATCCGGTTGCAAAAGCGAACAGCTCATCCAAACAGTTTAATTACACCTACGGCAAAAACAACCGTGTAAGCATTGTTCCTTACTACCAGCTTCATGAAACCTGGGGTGATTCTCCTGAATTCAAACAGTTCGGGTATGAATGGATCTGCGGTCCCAACATGCCTGTGATCACCGCAGATAAAACCAATAACAACCATACCCCTGTCTGTCAGGCAAGCCGTTCTTTCCAGGACTTCACCCTCGACGGGCTTCAGAAGTTTGTGAAAAAATGCAATATCCGCGGCTTCTATTTTGACATGTCCCAGCCCAGAGAATGTACCAATATCCATCACGGCTGCGGATATTACAAAAACGGTCAGGTTCTGCCCACCACAAACTATCGCGGAGCCAGACAGATAGTGAAACGGATTTACACCATGTTGAGTGAAAACCGTTCTGATGCTCTGATCGTTTATCACAACAGCGGACAGGTTTGTGTTCAGGTTCACAGTTTCGCCGGAGCTTTTGTGGATGGTGAAAACTTCAATTCCCGGCTGGTAAAAAACCGGGGATATCAGCAGATTCTCCGTCCGGACGTGTTCCGTGCGGAATATATGGGACGGAACTTCGGTGTTCTGGGTGCAATGCTTCCGGAATTCCGGATCGATGGAGATGTCAGAAATTATCTTAAAGGTAAGAAACATTCTCCGGCGGCAAAAGTTGCTTATGATGAATTGGATGCTCACCAGAACTATCTGTTCGGACTTGCATTGCTCCATGACTGTCAGATCAACACCGGATGGCTCTATCACAAAGAGAATACTTACCGTTCCTTCGGTATTTTGCGGGACATGGATTACCGGAAAGGAAAACTGACATTTATTCCCTACTGGAAACAGACTGTCTGTAAGACTGATCCGAAACGGGAAATCGTAAGTTTCTACAAGGATAACGGCAAAGCTTATGCGGTTGTCATGAACCTTGAAAACAAGAAGCGGGATTTGACTCTGGACCTGAATCCTGCATCTCTCGGATTGAAAACGGTAAAAGGAGTTGAGAATCTGAGATATGGGGAACAAGTTGGATTCCAGAAAAACCAACTTACCGTCAAAGGAATTCCCGGAATGCAGTACAGAGTGATCAAACTTTCGGAATAAACGCGCTTAGAAATCTTTTTTTGAACCGGAAACGAGGGGAAAAACATCCCCTCGTTTTATTTTTTTGGCTTTGTTCCCGATAAAGGGTGCTTTGTGATCGGGGAAGAAGGGAAAAACTTTTGAGGAAAGTTTTTCCCTTCTTCCCCGAACCCCATCATCCTTTTTCAAACCTTTTTGCGGCATTCCGATTTTTGCAACGCAAAAATCAAAATGCCATCTGGAAGTTTAGCAGAAGGATTTACCAACCCATATTGGGAACAGAGCCATTTTTTTACATTCCCCTCTTGACAAATCTCAAAAAGTATTGTATATTATGTTGTATGAAACATTTTAATACATTTTTTGAGGCTGAATCAAATGTTGCAGAACAAGAAATACGATGAAGAAACAGAACGGTTACTGAACGTTATTCTGCGGAATATCCAGGTTGGAGCCTATGCTCCGGATAATAAATTACCGTCAGAAACACAATTACTGAAGCTTTGTTCTTCCGATGTCTATCATGTCCGGAAAGCGATTTCCATTTTAAAGAAAGAAGGCATTCTTTATTCTATTCCGAAGTTCGGTGTATTTATCAAGAAAGAAGCTGCGCAGCAACCGGAGAACAAAGGAAATGATACGGGGGAATTTGTCCTCTTTTCAACCCGGAACAGATTATCTGAACAGCGGAATCTCTGGAATGAGATCATGCAGGAATATTTTACCGAAAACAGTCCCGGCAATTTCGTTGCGATTTATGGTAAATCCGGAAAACCACTGCCGAAAAGCGATCTTTACGAATACAGTCATTCCCGTGTGGATTTTGCGAATGAAAAGCTGCTGAATATCAGAAAACATTTTCCGGAAATATCTGTTTATCCGGAATTGATGCCGGATGATTGCAGTTTACCGCTTTATTATTCCACCAATCTTCTGATTTACAACAAAGATATTCTTAAGAAACTTGGTTTTTCAGCTCCGGAATATGGGAATTTCAAAGAACAGCAGGCTTTTCTGGCAGCAATTACGCAGGAAACTGCAAAACATAAAGAATATTATCTTCCCGGAACAGCACAATCCCGGAGAACAGCCCTTGGCAATTATCTTTATGAAATGAAGGATGATCTTTTCAATGGAATTTCCCGGAACTCGTTCCGGGAGAAATATTATGATATTATTTTCCGCATTACCGATTTCTGGAAAGATTATCCGCCGCCGGAACCCAGCAATAATGCTGCAATCAGTTATGATCATTTTATTGCAGGAAAAAGTCCGTTTTTTCTCAGTTGGAGTGTGGACTGGATCAGGATCACAGAAACCAAACCGGATTTCCAATACGGCTGCGCAATGATGTATACTGCCAGTGATACCATTTGCCGGATTCCCATGATGCTGGCAATCCGGAATGACACAAAGTATCCGGTGGAATGTCTGCGGCTGGCAAGATTCCTGCAAAAGCCGGAAATCCGGAAGAAAAGCACTCAACTCGGAATGCTTCCACTCCTGGATGAGGAATATAAAGACCTTCCGTTCGATCTGGTCATTTCTCCTGAGAAAAAAGGGAAAGCAGATTTCCTGCATGATGATGAATATTACATTTGCAGCAGCATCATTAACAGCGAAATTACCAATATCGTTCTGCGTCAAAAAACGATTGATGATGCAATTTCTGATATCATTATGTTTTCTCAAGGATATCTGCAAATGAAACAGGAGGATCCTTCGTGAAAATCGCCGTCATTACAGATTTGCATTACGCCAAAGAAAAAAATTTTGCGTGTCCGGACCGCATGGGAGAGAGAGCAAAAGAACTGCTTTCTGCAGCGGCAAAGCGGCTGAATGAAGAAATCAAGCCGGACATTCTGCTGGTCGGCGGCGATCTTGTCAATAACTCCAGAGATGCGGATCTGCTGAAAGAACTTGCAGAAATTTTTCAGACAGTTCATTGTCCGCAAATCATCATTCCGGGGAATCACGATCCGGAACCGGAATTATTTTATCAATATTTTCAGAGGCCGCCGGAATTCTTTGATATTGCCGGATTCCGTATTCTTGCGTTTCCGGATGATCTTCAGACAGATGGTTACAATGCCCGCCGCAGTTCCGGAGATTTGACACGGATAAAAAAACTCAGTGCCGAAAAACCTGCAATTCTCTTTCAGCATGTTCCGCTTTACAAACGGGATACTATCAAATGCTATTACAATTATGACAATGCGGAAGAAATTTTTGAGTCATGCGGGAACGTGATTTTATCCATAAGCGGACATGAACATGCCGGTTTTCAACCGTCGTTCCGTTCTCCGTTCCCTGTGGTGATCGTCCCTGCCCTCTGTGAAGGAAAGAATCCTTTTGCGGTCATAGAACTGAGCTCTGAAGGAATCATGAAATCATATCAACTACAGTACATAGAAAAATAAGAGAAAGGAAGAGAAGATGAAACATTTCAAACAAAAAAATTTCACTCTGATCGAACTGCTGGTTGTGATTGCCATCATTGCAATTCTTGCAGGAATGTTGCTCCCGGCGTTGAACAACTCGAGAGCCAAAGCACAGGAAACGAGCTGCACCAACAACCTGAAACAACTGGCTCTCGGCTGCACAATGTATGCCGGGGAAAATGATGATTATCTTCCGTTGGTCTATGATTCAGTCTCAAAAGGAACTTGGGTGAATACCACCTATCCTTATATTTCCGGTGGTGGAAAAATGGAAAGCGGCACAGTCCAAATTCCCTCCGGGAGTGCTAATTTCTTCCGCTGTCCGAATTCCAAACAGCAACTGAATGATTATTTTTCAACCCGTCTCTCTTACGGGTTGCATTTCTTTCTTTCCAATAAAAAGATCAATAAGATTCCGCAACCGACCGGACAGCTTCTGTTTGGAGAGAGATATTTTTCGTCCTCCGGCTGCTACAATGTGTCTTCCCGTTCGGATATTGCATTACGTCATCCGGTCAACACTTCCAATGACGGTGGACATGAAACCAGTTGGTGGAGCGCAAATTGGGCAAACGATCAGGGACGCTCCGGTATGGCAGCCGTCGCCGGAAATGTCAGAATGTTGAAAGCATATTATTACGGTTATGCATATTATGCCGGAGGCGGGGCAACGCAACAGAACTGCCTGCCATGGAACCAGAATCTGGACTTGAACCCGAGGTCTCCATTTTAAGGAAGGACATTTCCTATGAAAAAAAATGTATTCTTAACTTTCGTTTTTCTCATAACGCTTTCCTGTTTTGCCCAAAACTATACGGCGTATAAGATGTTCAGGCCCCCTGTGATTGATGGAAAACTTGACGATCCTGTCTGGGAATATATGGCTGAAAAAAGGGGATTTTTCAAATTCAAAAGCAGAATTTATGTATTGGAGCGGGAGACAAAATTCCGGATCGGTCATAAAGATGGGAAACTTTATCTTGGGATCCATTGCGGGGAACCCCTTCCGGAAAAAATTATTGCTCATGACAATACCCGTGACGGTTTGTGGAGCGATGATGCAATTGAATTTTTCTTTTTGCCCGCCGGAACAGATAATTACATGCAGATCGTCATCAACGCAAAAGGTGTTATCTGGGCAAAACGGGAAAAAGATCTGAATACGACAAATGCGGAAAAAGTCGGAAAAGCAAAGGCATATATTGGAAAAAACTTCTGGAGTGTAGAAGCCGAAATTCCCTTTGAGGTACTTGACCCGTGGAAAAAATGTATCAACGGAGGCAAATTCCTGATCGGAAGAACTGTCATGACCGGCAGTGATGCAGACCGTTTGAGCAGCTGGCCGACAGTTGGAAGCAGAGGCTATGGAAGCAAAGAATGCTTTGCAAACATGAGTTTCAGCCGGATGAATGGTTCTGCCACAGAAGATACGGACTTGAACGCTGAATATGATTCGTTCTTTTTCAACGAACTTGCAAAAGTGGCAAAATCGAATCTGACTCCGGCTGAAATTTCAAAATATGGACATACGGATGAGTTCAAAAAACAGGAAAATCTCAGAAAAGAGATCCGCCGTGTCCTTTTCACGCTGAAACATGATAAAAACAAGCAGAAAGCCTATTATAAACGCTGGATCGAACAGAAATATCTTGCTCAGATCATCAGCAGAAAATTAGATATCTCTATTGAAACAATAGATTGCAATGCAATTGTAAAAGTAAATGGTGTTCCTGTCAAAAATGGTTCTGCGGTGATCCGTGAAGGGATCAGTGTGATTACTGTAGAAACGGAATCAACAGGAGCGGCTCCCCGATTCCGGATCATGGAAAAAGATCTTTCCGGGGACTGGAAATATTATCCTGGAACAAGTCCGGCGATTCTGAAACCTGAGTGGAATGACTCAAGCTGGAAAGTTGCGGAGAAGAAAGATGGCTGGATTTCTGCACAGAAAGGAAGAACAACATTCCGTCAGCTTATCATCTGGAATGAAACGCCTTTTGGAGCTATGTCGACGCTCTGGCCGCAGGTCAAGACCTGGGAATTCCCGCAAGGAGCATTGGAGGTTATGCTGTTCCATGTTTACTCCCCATTCAAGCATACCTGGAAGAATTATGAACAGAGAATTGACTTGCCGGAAGGTATGGAAATTCTCAATCCGGTAAAAGCCCCATCATGGGGGAATTGGAGTCCGAAATCAATCAGACAGGAAAAGATCACCCGTGACGGCAAACCTTACATCAGATATATTTTGAGCTATGATGTCAGTAAGATCCCGGCTGGAACAGCATATTACAACTACATTCCGGTCAAGCACACCGCTTTTGGAAAACCGGGGGATAAATTCAATATTTATCTTGCCCGGAAAGCAAACGGGAATGTAAGCGAAATAGAATCCGTTCTTCCGGCAAAAATCATTCCGCCGATCAATGGGGGAAAATTAAAGAAATTGAAGATTCAATTTTACACTTCAGCCCCCTACCTGCATGGAGCCGGAACAACAGCAACCCTCCGGGAAGCGGAAGAGATTTACGCCGCCGCAGTAAAAGCCGGAGGAAATCAATTCATTATCGGGTGCAAAAAGCCGTACTTTGCAGAGATTGCAAAAATCTGCCGGAAACTTGGAACCAATGTGATTTTGAACTCCAACAATTATCCGGTCTGGGGCGCAACCATTCCGGGCGAATTGGAAAAGCTGCTCCGGAAACCCGGATTTGAATGCAGGGGATTCAATGGTGACACCTGGGAACTCGGCAGAGCCACAAAAGGAAGAATCAAAATGTACTGTCCATCCAAAGTGCTGGGAGATGGGAAAAAAGAGTTTCTTGCGGCTGTAAAAGCGGATTTTGAAACGCTTATCAAACAGTCCTATCCCTGCGATGGAATTTTCATGAACTGGGAACAGTTTGTCTTCCCGGCAAAAGGCAAACGCGGTCTGATGAAAGGGAATGGCGATGGCGCATACTGTTTCTGTCAGAACTGCAAAAAAGAGTTCGGCACATATAAAAATATTCCCGGTGCAGAAAATCTTTCTGATGATGAAATTTACCGGAAATACAAGGATCAATTTATTGATTTCCGCTACCATCAGAGTGCGAAAATCCATGGTTTGATCAGAGATGTTATTCTTTCCATGGGACTTTCGGATATCTTCTACTGTCAGACAGCCAACAAAGCATATTGGAAGAATGCAGCAGGTTCTCTGGATCAGCTGTTTGTGGGCTGTCCCGGGAATCCGAGTGCCAACGCGAAATGGCAGAAATTCATTGATGACAGTATGGAATTTTTTCGTACAACGGTAAAGAAAGACCGTTTTATCGGACAGAGGTTCACCTATTTCACAAGCGGTTACAATGTGAAAGAATCATGGAAAAAAGGCTGGGTTCTTTCTGACAGCGGGATTCTGGAGCCGTATACATGGAAAAATCAGATGATCAGGATGTTCGCCTCTGTTCACGGTGGGGTGGATCTTGGAGCGCCTTACACGCTCGTTTCCGGCATCAACTATTATATCGGCGAAGCAACCAGACTGGTGGCTGAGTATGAAGATTACTTCTATCAGGGAAAACGGAATGACAAACTTGCAGACTCCAAACAAATTGCTTACCCGGATCTGCTTGTCCTGACTTTGGGAGACAACCGGCTTGTACTTGCATTCAATGAAACAGATCAGCCGAAACAGGTCACGATCCGCAACTTGAAACTGAAACCGGGACAGAAAGGTATCATCTGCAATTCAAAAAGAAAACTTGCAGATCCTTCCAATGTTTCTGTGATCATTCCGCCCCACGATGTTATTGCAATCAATATTTTTCACTGAGAAAGGATTTGAAACATGAAAAAAATCTCCTTACTTGCGGCAACTGCGATTTTATTCACGGCAGCGGCAGAAACAATCCAACTCGAAATTCTGAATAATAACGGTTTTGAAAAGACAACTGCTAAAGGTGCTATCCGGGATTGGACTTATAATCCATACAGCAAACGATTCAACGGTGGGGGATCATTCACATCCGTTCCCAATGGCTATAAAGGAAAAGCAGCAAAACTAAAGTGTTCGGAAGGACAGAGAATTTATCTCTATAATTCAAAACCCATTCAAGTAAAAGAAGGGAAAGATACTCTTATTGTTTCTTTCTGGTGCAAGGGAAAAGGGAATCTGCAAATTCTGCTCTATGGATATAATGCCGCCAATAAAAATATTGGAGGATGGAACGGTGCAAAAATGATGATCGATGCCAAAGAATGGAAAAAATACACTTGGACAATTCCGCTGAAAACGACAGGAAAAGATATTACTCAGATCAGAATTGCACCCACAATTTTCGGTGAAACAGACCTGGAGATCGATGAAGCCGAATTTTCTATTGAACGGAAAATTGATTGACTGAACCCGGAACAATATAAAACAAGTTGTGGTAAATGATGAAACATTTCAAACAAAAAGATTTTACGCTGATTGAACTTTTGGTTGTGATTGCAATTATCGCGATTCTTGCAGGAATGCTGCTCCCGGCGTTGAACAATGCACGAGAAAGCGGAAGAAAATCTGACTGTCTTTCCAAACAGAAACAAATTGGTATGATGGGACATTTTTATTCCGGAGATTATGATGATTTTCTGCTTCCTGTTGCCCGGGTGACCAGTTCTGCACAGGCAATCACTGATGGATGGACCAATCTGCTCAATCCATATATTCCCGGCAATACCAGTGACCCGCACAATAAAGAACGTTTCTTTATCTGTCCTTCCGACAGAAATCCGATGAAACACTCCTGGCAGGCAACAGCCCGCTGTTCATACGGATATTCCGATGCTATGGGTAATTTCAATAAATGGAACACCTGGAAGGCTAATGCCACGATTTCCAAACGTTATGTTCCGAAAAAAGTCGGCAGTATCAAAAATCCTTCCGGCTGTGCCGCTATGGTTGATATGAATGCATGGAAGGATAGTACGGAAAATAAAATTGTTCATTTTGCCTGGAATCTTTATGACTTTACGCCCTCCCGCGATGTAAACGATATTCACAAACAAACGGTCAATGTACTTTTCGTTGATGGAAGTGTTTCATCCCGTTCAAAGACACAGCTTGATATCGAAAAAAATAATTACAGACCTTGATACTTATGAAGATGAAAAAACATTTACTTATTGCCGGAATTCTTTTCTCCGGCATCCTTTCCGCGGCTCAGCTGACTCTTTCAGAAAACGGAAAAACTGATTTCGTGCTTGTTCCGGTACAGAACGCAACTGCCATGGAACAGCTTGCATACAGAGAACTGCAGGCGTATCTGAAAAAAAGTACCGGAGCCGATTTCCGTCAAACCGGGAAAAATCCGACTGGTAAAATCATTTTGAAGCGGGATTCTTCTCTGAAACCGGAAGAGTCGGCTGTCAGCATCAAAGGAAACGATCTGATTCTTTCCGGAGGTGATGAATGGGGCATTCTTTATGCGGTTTACTCCTTTTTGGAAAATCAGGTTGGAATCCGCTGGTTTTCGCCTTACGGTCATGAAAAAATCCCGGCGCATAAAACGCTGAAAGTCGACTTCAAAGATTACCGTCAGAAACCGGCATACATCAACCGTGCACTGATCGGAAGTTCATACTATAAATTTCCGTATTCCTCCATGTTTTTCCTGCGGAACAGACTCAACATCAATAATGCATTGAAGAATCCGGGTTATCCGGGCAGCAAACCGAAAATCTCGGAACAGGGACCTCAGTGTCATACTCTTTTCTATTACATTCCGCCCGCAAAAGGCAGATATCCGAAGGGGTTGAAGTTCAAAGCGGAAAAATATTATTTCAAGGATCATCCGGAATATTTTTCCATAGATCAGAACGGAAAGCGGACAATGAACATGCAGCTTTGTTTTTCCGATCCGGGATTGCGGAAGGAATTTACACAGAGATTTCTGGAATATGCGGAACTTTCCGGCGGAAAAGGAATGTATTCCATCTCCGCTCAGGATTGGCCAGGTAAATTCTGCTGCTGTCAGAACTGCGATGCTCTGGAAAAGAAATACAGATGTATTTCCGGCCCGATGATCGACTATATCATTGAACTTTGCGGAATTGTCAAAAACAAATATCCGGAACTGCTGATTTCCACTCTTTCCTACCGGAAACAGCAATCGGAAGTTCCGCCGTATCTGGGAAAAGGCAAACGGATGCCGGATAATTTTGTCTGTGTTTTCGCTCCCATTGACGATGACTTTTCCAAAACACTTGCACACAAAAACAATCGGGGGACTCTTGAAAATCTGAAAAAATGGGCAAAGATCACGGATAAAATTCTGCTCTGGTATTATCCCATTGTTTACGGAGGAGTTCTCCCATCCGGATGCGTGGAACGTTCCATGCGGGATACAAAAATCATGTTTGATGCAGGGGCAACCGGAACGTATTACGAACACGATGTAGGTGTCTTCAACGGATTGAATTTCGGAGATATGATGACCTGGATGTTTCTGAAACTTTTCCAGAATCCCAATGCCGATTACAAGGCATTGATGAAGGAGTTCTGCGATTATTATTACGGTGCGGCGGCAGATGATATGATCTCATATATCAACGAACTGGACCGTCTGACTGCTGCGATTCCGGTATCACGTTCCTGGAACAGCGGGGATTATCCGAAACTTTTTGAAGCAGAAAATCTGATTCGCTGGCAGAAATTGTTTGACAGGATGTTAAAGAAGACAGCTTCGGATACCGCAGTTCAGAAACGGATCAGAGATGTGAGAATTGCTCTTGATCTTGCATCCTTGAAATACAATTACCGTAATTTGCAGAAAAAAGCTCCTGCTTTGTTCCCTGCTGTTCCGGAAATGAAAAAACGGATTATTTCAGCATTGGAAGATTCCTTGAACCGCCGGGTTCCGGCAAATATGGCGTCATTGAAAAAGCTGTGGATGAAAGGCGTTCTTACCTCACTGGAGACTTACAGCATTTATGCGGCGGTGGAACCGAAACCGCTGCCTGCCCCGCTGGATAAAGTTGATCCTGCAAAAATCCGTCAGGTTTTTGCAAGTCAAGTGAACCGCTGCGGTTTTGAAAAAACTTCTGATGCAGCATTCGGACAGGCAATTTATGACAATAAAAAGCCTTTTGAGCTGCCTTTCACCTGCGGTTTTTATGATGTTTCCGGAAAACGTTTTCTTCTGACCAGAAAAATACAGAAACATGAAATCGTTCCGGATAAATATGCCCTTTACAAAGTCGGTGAAGCACCGATCACCTCCCAGAACAATCTGTGGGCAATGAGTTCCTGGCGTGCCGGAATCAATTTGAGCAGTCTGTACATTCCCGGAGAAGCTCCCGATAAAAAATATGAGATTTGGCTCTCGCTGAAATTTGAAGGTCCGGGATACAGTCCGGAAAGCAAATCAAAGATAAACCGGGTCTGGATCGACCGTGCAGTTGTTGTGGAAAAATAACAGAAAAAACTTGAAATTTCCATAAACAAGTGGTATCTTGCTTTATTACCAAAACTCAGGAGAAAAACTTATGAACAAAAAACTCACACTCGTAATCGCCGGACTGGTTGCCGGAACAACACTGTTTGCTGCACCTCTTTCCAGAAATTTCACACCAACAAAGGGAAGATCTCTCTTCAAAGAACAGCCTGGAATCTTTGTTGAAACCAAAGACAGCACCACGCTCAAAGGGATCAAAGGCGGAAAACTCTGGACGATGTTTGATGCAAAAGGAATCAAATCCGAAACCGGAAAAACCATCTGCATTACCTTTAAGGCATCCGGAAAAGGAGCTGTCAATGCGGGATATTACGGTTATGTCAAGGGATATTCTCTTGCAAAAACAGAATCCAAACCGCTGAAGCTTGCTGACAAAGCCGCAGACTTCAAACTGGAATTTCCCCTTGTTCCCAACGTGAAAATCGTCCGTCCGAAATTCGACGTCTTCCCCGATGCGGAAATTACAATTTCTGACTTCAAAGTTGAAATCAAATAACAGGAAATAAAAATGAAACTTTCTGCAAAACTTTTCGCAGCAGCACTTGCTTTGTGTGCTGTTTCTGTTCAGGCAGCTAAAATCCTGACGCCGTGGTCTCCTACGATGGGTTACAACAAATCCGATGCCGCAGCATGGCAGGATGATGGTAAAACTGTCACTCTCAAGGGAATCGCCAGAGGCCCCTGGATGATTTTCAGGACCTCCCCCGCAATCCCGGCAAAAAAAGGACAAAAGCTCCAGATGACATTCAAAAATGTCAAACTGAAGGGAGAAGTCCAGCTCGGATATTACGGCTATGTCAGCGGGTTCAGCTACACGGATGCACAGGATGTCATCCAAAAAGCAGTGGAAGCTCCGTCTCTGACAGTGGAAATCCCCATCAAAAAGCAAAGTGTCAAAATCGTCCGTCCCCGCATCAAGATCATGCCCGGAGCAGAATTCACCTTTACAGCTGTTGATTTCAAGGTTGTCGGAAAAGCAGAACCGGAATATGAGGCAATCGCAATCCCGGATAAAGCTGATGCTCTTTACAAAGTCGGCGACACCGTTAAATTCACCGTTAAAGCAATGGAAGATGGTAAAGAGCTGAAAGAAGGAAAAATGGACGTGTTCGTCAACAAGAATGGTCTTTTCTCCAAGAAATTCTCTTTCGATCTCAGCAAAGGTCCTGCCGTTGTTGAATATAAAATGAATGAACCCGGATTCGTTGTTGTTTCTGCAGATGTTGTTTACAAAGGGAAAAAAATCGTCAAAAATGTGTGGGCTTCCCAGATCGGTGCTGCCGGATTCGGTGTGGATCAGATCAAAACCGGAAAACCTGCCCCTGCTGATCTGTTGGATTACTGGAAAGGCGAATATGCAAAACTCTGTAAAGAAGTCCCTGCAGAATTCCAGAAAAAACTGGTTAATTCCATAGGAGCCCATAATCGTTATCAGCTCACCTGCAACAACTTCGGCGGAACAAAGACTTATGCAACAATCGTTGTTCCCAAGAAGCCTGGTAAATATCCCATCATTTTCACTGTTCCCCCCGCAGGAAACTCCGTATTTTCCTACCCGACCGATTTCAATGATGTGATCCGCGTGACCATTGCAGTGTTTGACCGGACTTTTGCTTCTCAGGCAGATTATATGAAGTTCAATAAAGATATCTGGTACTTCTATAAAGGTGCTCAGCAGCGGAATACTTACTACTATTACAAATCCATTCTCGGCATGATGCGTGTGATGGATTATGCCATGAAGGAAATTCCGGAATGGGATGGCAAACATCTTGCTGCTTTCGGACGCAGTCAGGGCGGCGGTTCCGCTTTCATTATGGCAGCTTTGAATCAGAAAATCCAGTGTGTTGCAGCTGACGTTCCCGCCCTTTGCGACCACAATGCACGTGCCGCAGGTCGCCGTCCCGGATGGCCGCGGGTTATGGATCACTCAAAAACCGCAAAAACATTCGCGGAAGATGCACAGTATTTCGATGCAGCAAACTTCGCAGCACACATCAAATGTCCGGCTGTTGTTTCTGTCGGTTTCTATGACACCATGTGTGAACCCTCTTCTGTCTATGCCGCATTCAATAACCTGAAAGGCGAAAAGAAAATCATCAACTGCACCCGCTACGGCCATGGCTGGGGCAAACGTGATAATACTTACGACAAAGAAGCTGCAGCATTGATTAAGAAAACTTTTGCAAAATAAAGAATTAATGGTATGATCAGCTTTACAGAAGAACTTCATTCCTGGCAGGAAATCCCTCTTGCCGGGAACGAATCGGCCGCAGGAAAAATTGAAATCGTCCCAGAATTTCCTGATCCGGAAGGTTTGCTTGAAACAGCATACGCCTTTCTGAAACGGTTGAAAGCTCCTGCTTTTACTGTGATCACAAAACAGGAAAAGACAACTGTTTTTGAGGAATATGAAATTTCTCTTTCCCCCGGGAAATGTGAAATTTCAGCCAATGACACGGAAGGAATCCGCCGCGGGATTTACAAAACGGCGGAATATCTCCGGGCATTTACTCCGGAGCAGTTTCCCATTCTGAAAAAGCTGTTCACACCTCAACTGAAAACAAGAATCAGCCGTTACCGGTTCATGCCTTTGAATCAGAAAGAGATGAAACATGAGCTGGAAGCGGATTCTGATTTTTATCCGGAACCCTTTCTGGACCGCTTTGCTTCCGAGGGGATCAATGCGGTCTGGTTCAACGCTCATGGACTCAAAGATTTTACACTCACAAAATGGCATCCGGATGATGCAGAGGAAAAACAGCGGAAATATGCCAAACTGCAGGATATCGTGAACCGCTGCAGACGCTATGGAATCAAAGTTTTTCCTTATCATGTCATTCCGGAATCTGTTTCCTATGATGCAGAACCGATAGCCGGAAATCCGGATATGCGGGGTCCTGTTCTTTACGGACACCCGATGCTTTGCATGGCATCCAGAGGGTTCGATTATCTGAAAGAATCGTTCCATCAGCTTTTCAATTCTGTAAAAAATCTTGGCGGATTTCTCATGATCGTGGAAGGGGAAGGAGCCGCAATCTGTCCGGAACTGGTCCATAAAGGCAATGCGGAATGTCACAAAAGATGTGGTTTATCCGGCGGGGAAATTTACGCGAAACTCTTTGAAGCGGTCAACAGCGGAATCAAATCAGCTTCTCCCGATGCAGAGTTGATCGCATGGTATTATCTGCCGTTCGTCACAAAACTTTCAGAGTATCACGAAGAAGCTGTCCGGAGATCTCCGGAAGATATCATTTTTCAGTTCAATGCAGAATCCGGAAGTTTTCCGGTTCAATTGGGGAAGCCCCGGAGAATCGGCGACTACTGGCAATGTATCACGGAACCTTCCCCCACTTACAAAGAGTTTTCCGGCTATACCAGAAAATACAACCGCAGACTTTCTGCTAAAATTCAGGTGGGAACTTCCCATGAAGTCGGCTCTATTCCGTACGTACCCGTTCCGGCACTGACTTACCGGAAATACAAAAAACTTCAGGAACTTGGAACGACCGATGTCATGCAGGGGTGGGGAACAGGCGGAACGCCCGGACTCATGAATTTCACCGCCGGAAGACTGGCGTTTACCGATTGCAGCAATGTTTCAGAAGAAGAATTTATTTCTGATCTTGCAAATACTTTCTGGGGAAAAGAAAATGCTCCGGCAGTCATCAAAGCATGGACCATTTTCTCTGATACCTATGAACAGAATTATCCGTATGCAAACATGGTTCAGTATTTCGGTCCCATTGCCGATGGAGTCAACTGGCCGCTGTATGCTTATCCCGCGTATGTGACACTGCGTCCCACCTGGGGAATGAATGACGGAATCATCAGCGGGGATAATATCTGTGAATGTTTGAACAATCACACGCTGGATGAAATCGTTCTGCTCCTGAACAAACTCTCATCCGACTGGATGCGCGGAGTTGATCTTCTGAAAGGACTTGGAGATTCTCTGCGGGAAGACCTCAAACGGGAAACCATCCGGGCGGAAGCGCTCGGAATCCAATTTTCCTCTGCCGCTCACATCATGGAATTTTATCAGATGCGCAGGGATATTTTCAAAGCCTCCGGAGACCGTCAGGCAAAAATCCGGCGCATGAAAGAACTTGTTGAACTGGAAATCACCGCCCGGGAACGGATGATCGAACTGGTCCGTCTGGAACCGGTTCTGGGATACAATCCCGAAGCAGGCGGACATAAATACAATGAAGAAACGATCCGTGCAGGACTTGATACGATGCCGAAAGTCAAGGCAGAACTTGCACGGCTTGAATCCGGCGACCTCTCTTATCCGAAAATCAAGGTGTCCTACCGGGTTAACGGCTCAAAAATCGAAATGGAAAACATGAGCTGGTCTGCTGTTATTGCAGATAATACCGTGAAGATCCATGTTGATTGCGCCGGAATCGGAAACGTGCTGGATGAAATTTTCTTTGCTTTTGATGACGATGGAGAAACGTTCCCGATCCATGCTCATTTTGACCATACCGGAAGAGTTTTCATTGCTCCGGAAGGGACGGATATTGACATCCGTCATACCGAAACCGGATGGCTGGCAGATATCACCATTCCGACAGAAGTCATTCCCGGATGGGCAACGGAATATTGCCGGTTCAATATATCCCGTCAGTTCAACACTTATCAGAAACTTTATTCCTGGCCGGGAGTGTATGAAGGTCCTGTGATCACACATCTGGGATTGGCATTCTACAATCCGGCTGAAATGGGATATTTTCTGCTGCCGGAGAAATAACGGATGCGTTTTCTGCTGATTTCTGACACCCACATTGGAAATCCCCGTCCGGGCTATCATCATCAGGAACCGCTGTCAGAACCGGGACCGCTGTTCCATGCATTGGGAAAGTTCGTCCGGGAAAACAAGGTGGAGTTCATCTGTCATGCCGGAGATATCATTGATGACGGCAGCAGGGAACAGATGCGTCTTGCAGCAAAACTCTTCGGCTCTCTTCCGTGTCCGACATACGCCGTAACGGGGAATCATGATCTCATGTTCCCGGAATCTGCAGAATGGTTTCCGGAGGAACTGCCAGCCCTCTTTCCGGAAGGTACAACAGATTATTTTCTGATCAGAGAGGGGATCCGGTTTGATTTTCTCACTGCCAACTGGGGTCACCCGCCGGCGTTCTGGGATGGAGAATGCCTTGACAGTAATTTTCAGCAGAAGCAATTGGATATTCTGAATTCCGGACCGCAGGATCTGCCGCGAATCATGATCACCCATTCTCCGGTTTGCGGAGTTCCGACAGATCAGACAGGGTTTCCGGAAATTTATCATGCCCCGCCGGAACAATTTGAAAAAACGGCTTTTAAACTTGCAAAACAGAAAAACATTTCTCTGATTCTGGGCGGACATAATCATTTGAATTTGTGTGTGACAAAAGACGGAATCAGTGCAGTTACGGTTTTCTGCGTTCCGGGAAATGCCGTTTGAATGTAAATTATTGGAAATTTCGGAAGGAAAACTGTCTATGCAAACTTGCAGTCTGGCTGATTTTTCCGGAATCCGTTTACCGTACAACTACAACAAAATGCACATTCAGGGAAGATATTGCGACAGGTCTCTTGAACTGCCGGATTTTTCATCCCGCTAAAAAATATAGAAAGGCTGATCATGCGTATACTTTTTCAGGGAGATTCCATCACAGACGGAAACCGCGGAAGAACAGAGGACCCCAATCATATCATGGGTCACGGTTATGTGTTCAATATTGCCAGTAAACTCGGTGCGGAATATCCGCAGAAATTTGAATTCATCAACCGGGGCGTCAGCGGGGACTTCACAACAAGACTGCTTGCAAGATGGCATAATGAAGCAGTTAACTTCAATCCCGATATCACAAGCATCATGGTCGGTGTAAATGATTCCCACAACGGAATCGCACCCAAACGGTATGAGGAGGTTTTCAACATGCTGCTGGATGATCTGCCCAATTCAAAGTTCATTCTCATGGAACCGTTCCGTTACCGGAATCAGCAGGATGATGAGACCTGGGCACGTCAGAGCGAATTGATCGCTGCTTATCAGAAGATCGTCCGCAAAGTTGCCGCAGAACGAAATGCAATCTTTGTCCCGCTGGTGGAAGTCTTTGAAGCAGCGTTTCAGAAAGCACCGAGAGAATATTGGATCTGGGATGGGGTCCATCCCACGTATTCCGGACATCAATTATTAAGCCGTGCATGGTTGAAAGCTGCAGAGCCTCTGCTCTTCCCGGAATAATAATTTTTGGGAACCACGGAAGTCACGGAAACAACACGGAATTTTTCAGATGGCACTCTTGTTTTACATAAAAAACAAGAGTACCGCAAAATATATAAGTTAAAACAGGTCTGTTGATTGCTGTTGACCGTTCAGGATCTTCAGGACGCGTTCCACGCCCGGATATCCGCTGAAGAGAAAAATCTTTTCTCCATACAGCGGATTTTCTTTTATTACGGAATCTCCGCCCTCTTTTTTCGGGAATAATGAACGGTCGATTCCGATCAGAATCGGTGTTTCCGGATGACTGTTCAGGAATTCCAGACGCTCCTTCAACTGTCCTTCATGCCATTTGTGGAACAGTTCCAGATGAATCGTTTTTTCTCCGTCGGAAAAGGTCAGATCGGGAAAAAGGAACATCTGTCCGCCGAGATTGAGAAACGGCGGTGCATCCGGTACGATTTTCCAATGATCAGAGGTTTGACGGAAATGGGAAACGAACATTTTGATTTCTTCGGGGATGTAAGCGGAAAGGTTTCCGAAATGCCCACGCAAATTCGATTTGCTGTCAAGAACGAACTTCAATTCATGCGTTCCCGGTTTGATCACGCTTGACATTTTCCAGGATTGCAGCTGCAGGAACGCCGGAAAAAACGAGGCAAGCTGAAGTCCGTATTTTGTACCGTTTTCCAGAATTGCAGCAGGACCGTCAATATAAACTTTGATCCGTTTTGCATTTCCCTGCCGGTCCTGATCCATGGAAACGGTTGCCAGCAGCCGCAGGAAACGGAGCTGTTTGAAGAATCGCCGCAGTTTTGCCGGATCCGGTTCTTCCGCTGTGATTTCCAATGATGAGGAATAAAGCAGCAGAGACTGCGCCAGAACACAGTTGTATCTTGTAATGAGTTCCTGCGGGGTCCATTCGGGAACGGAAACGATTTTTTCATAATCTGGCAGATCCGCATAGATCGGATTTTCCCGGAACATCACACCTGCGCGCTGAAAAACGGTCTGTCGGAATGTTTCAGGCGCAAGCGGTCCGGAAGATTTCAGCAATTCAGCAGAGGCAAGAAAAAGTTTTGCCCTGTCCTCCGGATAGGATGCGGAATCATCGCCTGTAAATCTGCTTGCATCTGCAATGACTTTGCTCAAGCCTTTGGGCAGTTTCATATCGGTCCAGCGGGCGGACAGTGCATTGACGGCATCTTCGGTTTCTTTGCGGAAACTTTCCACGCCAACCCGCCAGGTCTCCAATAATTCTGCAGCAAGATCAAGGGTTTTCCGGTCGGTTTCCTCAAGGAACGCCGGACGCGCATATCCGGACAGATTGCGGAAACGGAGTAAATCTCTGGTCAACATCAGCCTTTCCTCCTGTAAGCGCGGTTGGAACGGCGCCGTTCACTGGTATAATATTCTCCGGTTCCTTCACTGATCAGCTCAAAAAGTTCCGCCTGTTTTCCCTTTGCGGAACGCAGAATACGCCCGAGCCGCTGTACATGTTCCCGTGTACTTCCGCTGCCGGAAACAACGATTCCCACCGCTGCTTCCGGAACGTCCACGCCCTCATTCAGAACTTTGCTGGTTACGATCACGGTATACGTTCCGTCGCGGAAACGGTCAAGAAATTCTTTCCGTTCAGCGGCTTTTGTTTTATGGGTAATGACAGGCAGACAGAACGTTTCGCCAATGGTATAAGCGGTATCGTTATCTGCTGTAAAAATAATGGTTCTGTCGCCCCGGTGTGACATCAGGATATCCCACAGGACCTGCAGTTTTGCTCTTCCGCAACGGGCAATGGAACGCTGTTTCAGATAGGCTTTCATAACTTCGCGTCCGTTTGGACGGCGGGCGCACAGGATGATAAACTGGCTCCATCCGTCTTTTGCACTGAAATTGATTCTGTTGGCGCGGATGAATCCTGTATAAAGGGAACGAGCTGCCAGATATTCCTCTTCCTCATCGGGAAGCAGCGGAACTTCGATCCGGCGGGTGATGTACGGAGCAAGAACATTCCCTTCCAGCTCATCAATAAAAATCTCGCAGACTTTCGGACCGACAAGAGAATAGAGAACAGCTTCGCCGCCGTCATCACGTTCCGGAGTCGCACTCAGCCCCAGACGGTACGGTGCAAGACACATTGCGGCGGCAGTCCGGTTCACTTCTCCGGGCAGATGATGACATTCATCAAAAACCACGATTCCGAACTTGTTTCCGATATGTTCCATCATAATAACAGCGGAATCGTAAGTGCTGACAGTGATCTCTCTGATCTCTTTGGAGCCGCCGCCCAGCATTCCGACGGGGACACTGAAAAACCGTTCCAGTACAGAAGCCCATTGATGAACCAGATCAATCGTCGGAACAACAACCAGAGCGGAACGCTTGACACTTGCAATGGCAAGGACAGCAAGAAAAGTTTTACCGGAACCGGTTGGCATGACTACCACACCGCGTCCGGGCGGAGTTGATTTTTTCCAGGAATCCAATGCCTTCTGCTGATGCGGCATGGGACTGATCGGCTCTTTCAGGGAAAGATCAAGAGTCTGATAATTTTTTGCCTCGTCGGTCACTTCAACATGATCGGCATAAAGAGCGCGCATGAGTGCGGCATAATCGGAGGCTTGAGCGCGCCACTTTTCCACCCGTTCATCATAGAGCAGGAAAGGAATCGCATTGACCGGGGGAGTCTCACACTCTGTAAAAGAACAGAGCAGAGTTCCCGACCGGAATTCAAGAAGGCATTTTGCCATTAAAGTGTTTTCATCCGTTTATCGGTGCTGCCGCATTCGGAAGAGATCGCGGTACGTCCGGTACGGGCAATCTCAATGATGCCGTATTCTTCCACCAGCTTGATAAAGTTTTCCACTTTTTTGGAATGTCCGGAGACTTCAATCACAAGTTCTTCCGGCTGAACGTTTGCGATTTTTGCATCGAAAATTTCCACAAGGCTGAGGATTTCCGGGCGTTTTTCATGGGTCGCTTTGATTTTGACAAGAACCAGTTCCCGCTCGATAAAGGTTTCTCCGTTGAGTTCGGTGACACCGATCACATCAACAAGTTTCAACAGCTGTTTTTCTATCTGATCAAGGATGGCATCATCCCCTCTGGTCACAATGGTCATACGGGAAATATCAGATCTTTCTGTCTGGTTCACGGTCAGAGATTCAATATTGTAACCACGGCCGCTGAACAGGCCGGCAATTCTTGCCAAAGCTCCGAACTTGTTTTCCACCAAAACGGAAATTGTATGCATGTCGTTCATTTTATATCTTCCTTTCTGTTCCCGGCAGTAAACTTCTTTGTTTTTCTGTCGAAAACGATATTGCCTTTATGTTTGATGATCCAATTTTTCAATTCATTCAAAGGAACGGGGGAAACTTTTGCGAGCAGTCGTCTTGCCTCATAATTGTAAGATCCCAGGGAAAGCATTCCCAATCCGAGCTCCTCAAAATAAGAAACATTTCCGAGTTCCAGCATGAGCAGGAATGGATGGCTGACAGACATATAATGACTGTTCGGATTACTCCTGAGTTTCTTCCATATCTGATCGGTCAGACGGTATAATTCATCCTGCGGGATATCATCTCTGATCATTACAATAAAAGACAGATTCTGTTCCGGGTTCGTATTAATGCGTTTTTTGATCTCCGGCAGAAGCTCCTTATAATAACCGTATTTCATTGCAAGACTTCTTGCATTGTTATCCGTCCAGAATTGCTGCAGGATCCAATCTTTATCTGATTGATCCGCAAACCGGGAAAACCGGTTGGAAAAAATATAATAATGACTTGTTCCGACTGATTTCTGCAGATATTTTTTCAGTTCCGCTTTCTCCATATTCTGAACAAAAGAAGTGATCAGAAAATCAAAAGAAGATCTCCGCTCCTGCAGCAGCAGTTCCATCAGATCTTTCCGATAGGGAAGAAGATACTCCGTGACCTTCTGCTGAATCGAAGAGGAGCTCCGGAGAACATGGATGATTTTTTTCAATTTTGCAAGGAATGTCTGCAAATCTCTCACGTTTGGCTTTTCCGGAAGAGCATTCAGTTTCAGCCAGCGTTCGATCAGTTCCGCAGGAAGACGGTAGGAATAATTTTCTGAACTTGTCATCACCACTTCCAGCGGGATACTGGATTGCAGCTTGCGTTCCAATTCCGCCGTCTTTTTTTCTGCGGCAGCCTGTTTGACGGCAACCAGTTCTTTCTGGACGGAAAGTTCCTTTTTCCAATGAGCGATTTCGATCTCTTTTTCCATGTAACTTTTCTTCAGTTCCCAGTTTTCCTTCCGCAAATCGGAATTTTCCTGTCTCATGGGAGCGACAAAAAAACATACCAGAAATACGGATACAGCGATCAGCAGGAATGAGATCGCGATCAAATACCAATTCTGTTTCATTTTTTATCCTCCAAAGTTCATTTCCAAGAGTACAATAACGCTCTCCATGAAAAAGTCAAACGGAATAATGAAAAATTATCCATTCAAAGAGCCTTTTTCCAACAGAATTTCACGTGCAAAGGATTCCATTTTCAATAAAGTTCCGGTAAAGTTGAATGTTTCACCGTTTTTTCCTTTGAGAACAGCTATCGCATCTTCGCCGAAACTGACAGTTGCCTTGATCTTCTGTTTCATACCGTAACCGGAGGAAACTTCACAAATCTCAAAGGTTGCTTTGACTCCGGGACCTTTGCCGAAAATAAAATCGGAACTGTAGGGATAAACACTTTTCAAAGTTCCGCACCATTGAACAGTTTTGCCGATCTGCTGACTGAAAAGAGCTTTCTCTTTTTCTCCGGGGAAAGATGCGGAAAAGAGAGCTTTCGCTAAACTTTCTGCACTCAAATCAAGTTCAGCCGCAGATTCTTCCTGCAGTGCAGGTTCAGCTTTTTGAACAGGTTTCGGTTCCGGCAGCGGCATTTCCGGTTTCTTTGGCGGATCAAGCGGTTTGGGTACAGGAATAACGGGTTCTTTTTTTTCTTCCGGTGGGGGCAGAATCACCACTTCCGGCGGGGGAGCTTCTTCCGCAACAGGAATCGCAGTCGGCATCACCGGACGGTTCGGCTTCGGTGATGCAGGTTTGGCTCCAGGCATTGCGGAGACAGTCATACCGCCGGAAAGAGTTTTCGCCGCAGAAACTGCACGCTCTATAAAACTTTCAAGCGTGGTTCCGGTATTGATCCCCGTCGCTCCCAGAATCAGAAAGGAATCTGTGATCTTTACTGAATGATAGATTCCCGTACAGTTTTTGAGGACATTCACATTCTGAGTTACCAGAAATTTCTGCAAGGCATTTCCGTCAGATGCAGTCACGGAAACACCGGAGGGAAGTCCCTGTATTTCAAAAGAGGAGCCGGCAGGAGATTTTTCAAAATCCCCTTTCACAATGCTCATCCGGAAGGGAAGTTCTCTTGCAAAATCCACACGGCAGAAGACCAGCGCAAATCCGCCTTCATCAAAATCGCCCCATACTTCCACAGACATTCCGTCTATCATACCGGACATGGAAGGGAAAACACTCTGGGCATTCGGGGAATGTAAATTCAAATTGAGACTGTGAGCCGCCTCTGACCACATCCGCTGATTTGTGCGGGTTCCGGACCCCTGCTCCTGTTTCTTGGAAAGTTTGTATACGATCACAGCAATAATAATGATAAAAATGAGTACTGACATAGTTTGATCTCCTTTCAGCTCAACAGTTTCCAAACACGATAAACTTCTGTAATTCCCCACGCCTGAGCATCACAGCCCCGTGGCGTATGGGGATAATTTCCATCCAATATCTCCGGCAGCTGTCCGATACAGCCTGTATGGAACAGATTTTCCGAAGCGGAAAGAATTGCTTTTGCAGTCACTTTTCCAAACGCTCCGTATACCATAAAATAAGCCTCCGGATAACTGGGAGCGATCCAGGTCCACGCAGTTCCGTTATGATAAGCAGGTTTCCGCCGGGTATCTTCATCCCCTTCATATTTTCCGTAATAAGGTCTTCCCGGATTGTTCAGCAATTGTCCGTTGCCGGAACGGACAGGCAATTCATAACGGACCGGAAGGTCTGCCAGACTCCGGATCGCACCGGGAATCAGCAGCACGCTGCACGCTTCAAGAATCTGTTTTCCGATTCCCTTATCTGTAACCGCACCCAATGTAATTGCAAGCAGCTGATTCGGACGCAGATGGTCATCCGCAACGGCATCCTTAGCAGGGGTTCCGCTCTTGCAGTGCAGACAATCCGAGAGCCATCCTTTTTCCGGCAGCAGGAAAAGTTCATGAATGGATTTTTTCACCAGTTCCGCCAGTTCTGAATAAACCGGATCAGCCTGTTCCATGGAGGAAAGGAATTTCAGTGCGGCATACCAGAGGGCCTGAATTTCAACGGGATAACCTTCCCTGGGCGTTCCGGCTGGATAATTGGTGTCCATCCAGGTAAAATGCGGAGGACTGAATACGAGTCCGGATTCCGGATCCATTTTAATTCCGTTCGGCGTTCCGGAACGGATTCCGTCAACAACAGATTCCAATGTCTGACGGAGCGTGGTTCCATCGGAACGGACAACTGTTTTCAGGAAGGCTTGAGACCCTTCCGCTTTGCAAAGATCGGAGGCAGCAGTGAGCAGCCACAGCGGAGCATCGGAGGTGTCCCTGTTCCGGGCATCATCACCATAAATCACATTGGGAATCGTCCCCTGCTCTGCAAAAGAGGCGAACTGACAGAGAATTGCCTTGACATCCTCCCGGAATTCCGGGGCGGCAATCAAACCGCGTGCTGCGATGAGTGTATCCCTGCCCCAGTCAAGAAACCAGGGATATCCGGCAATCACCGATTTATATTTTCCCCGCTTCACAACAAAAGCACGCAATGCCTGAAGAATCAGATGTTCCGCAGAATGTTCTTTCCGTCCGGCAAAATATTCCTGTGTAATGAAAGCCGGATTTTCCTTTTCCGGTTCATCAGGCGTGCAAACGGAACCGGTGATCTGGAACAGCTCTCCGCCGAACACAGGGATCTCAAAATATCCCGGACTGTAAACATCGGAATGGGGATCCAGCCCCCGGGCGGCTTCATTGGGCTGCCACAGCATATAATTCCACTCGTCTGCACGATGGAATTTTCCTGCGGAGCTCACCATGGAAAGTTTCCGTTCCGGGACGGGTGAAAAATCAAAGCCACGGTCATTTTCTTTCACGCAGCCGGGCCAGATCTTTTCCACATAAGAGGCTTTTGTTGCATTATGAAACGAACGGTCCTCCAAATCAAAACGCAGAATAAAACGGACCGCTGCATCATCGGGCAGATGATGTTTTCTATCATTTCCGGAAAGACGGAGCAGGGAAATCCGGGCAACATTTTTTCCGGATTCCAGCTGAATCTTCAGCGTACAGGAAACGTACATTCCGTTCCCCGCAGGAATTTTATAATGCCATAATCCGCCGCCGTCTTCAGCTGTTTCAAAAGAGATCAGACAGTTTGCCGCAACTTCCTGCGTTCTGGCATGATAAACCATCCACATCCGCAAACGGCGCAGCATAATATGCCTGTCCTCCGGATATTCTGTGCTGAGATTCGCCAGCATGAGCGCATCATAACGGGAACTGATTTCCGGCATATCCAAACGCAAATGAGTGATTGCGCCTCTGCCGTTTGCCTGTAAGAAAGTCAGCGGAAATGCTGCAATTTCCCGGTGATCATACTGTTTTTCCGTCCAGTGAAGATTCGGAGCAAGGAACAGAAGATGTCCGGTCACACGGGTCAGTTTCCCCTTGGATTCAAATATTGCAAACTGAAGTTCCGCTTTTTTATGACAATCCTCTGCGGTAACAGGATTGAAAATCGCAAAATACCGTCCGGAAGAATCCACCAGACTGTCATATTGACGGACGATATGTCCTTTCACGGTCAGCTGAACACGGAATCTGGCAGGAGAAAGGATCAGCACGAACCGTCCGGGCGGAACCATCACATCTCTGTGAATATCTTCAGGAAGATGGAAAACGGTATAAGAATATTCATGGGAAACACCGCTCAGACTGTGCAGAAAGTCTTCCGGTGATTCCAGCAATGACGCCGCAAGGATTTCCGGATCATCTTCCGAATGCATAACAGTGGAATTCCGGTGAAAAACCATTGTCTTTACAGCCATATTTCTTGCTTTCTGCCGTTCCGCTTTGGAAAGACGGTCAAAAGAGTGTCTGTTTGCCTGTCTGATAATCTCCGATTCCACTTCCCGGTTGGTGAGACAAAGCACTTCACCGGGGGCAAGTGTCAGGGAAATCATATCATCCAGTCCTTTGACAAAACTGTATTTCCGTCCGGACAGAAGATCGAACATCGGTTTTCCGTTTGAAACGTTCCGGATCACTTTCCAGCGCAAAACAGCCGGATGTTCACAATCAAGATTCACTGCTGCAAGAACACCGTTCAAACCATCGGCATCGGTGCGTTTGATCAAGACGGCATGACTGCATCCGCAGTTGAGAAATTCCGTTTTGGAACCGTTATGAAAAGCCGGATGAACACGCAGAACCGTATTAAGCAATCCGATAAATTCCACTTGATTTTCCGGATTTCCCCAGGATAACCCGCTGGATTCATGAACATCAATCTTTTCCGTTGCGAACCATTCCACGCCGTTGGCAAAACCGAATGCGCCGTTGCTGGAGGATAACGCACAAAGTCCAGTCCGCATCTTCGCATACCGTGTGGAAACTGCAGCCAGACGGGAGTTATCATGTGTTTCTGCATAATGAACCATCAAACCGTCGCCCCTGCTCTGCTGCCATGCGTAGTTCAAATAACCTTCCACCTGTTCTTTGGAATAGTTCTGGAACAGTTCGGAATACGCCCAATTCATATTTGCAAAATCCAAAAGACGGGAAGTGATTGCAGGGTCGCCGCCCAGACCTTCCAGAAGAAAAATCGTATCCGGAAACTCATTCCGCACTTCGGCAATGATATATTCCCATGCAGGAACCGGAATCATATAACCCGCATCGCAGCGGAATCCATCCACTCCGCGCTGACACCATGTCAGAAAAACGTCAGCGATATATTTCCACAACTCTTTATTGCTGTAATCCAACTCCGTCAAATCTGCCCAGATGGTTCCCCATGCTCCGGGAGAAATGATTTTTCCATCCGGTTCATGTTTCAGTCATTCCGGATGTGTTTCATGAATTTTCGCAGCCCATCCGGTGTGGTTGACGGCGATATCAATAAACAGCTTTCCATCATGACCATGAACGGCATCCACCAGTTCCAGAAACTGTTCCAGCGGAGTTGCTTTTGTATCGAACTCTGCAAGAGAGGGATCAACGGCGGTGAAATCAAGAGAGGCATAAGGGCTGCCGAACCTTCCCATTCTTGCATAAACAGTCGGAGTGGGATTGATGGGAAGAAGATGCAGAATCCGGCATTGCAGTTTGTTGAAAATATGATCCAGATTCCGGATCACATCACGGAATGTTCCGGACTTCGGAATAATCGTGTAACCGAGATGGTCCAGATCATGCATTTCAGCCGTTTCATCCGGCCGTTTCGTACGGGTGCAGTTTGGTCCGAACTGCCGGACAAATGCACAATAAATCGAGTTTCCGCAGCAGTAATCGGCGGGGCTGACATTGACATGGACATTATCGCCATCGGGCCAGACAGCTTCTTCGGTTCCCTCCGGCATGAAAAAACATTTTGCTTCAAAATGGCCTGCCTCAATCAGCGCAAGACGGAGCGAATAATTCCCGTTTCCGTCATGAATCATGGGAATATCGTGCCAGTCCTGCCCTGCACTTGCCAGACCTGTCCGGACAAGCGAAATCGTTTCAGCTCTGCGGACCGCCGCTTTCCCGATATTGGTACGGAGAAAAGCCCTTCCTTTTCCCGGAGCGGTCAGAGTGAATTTCAGAATATCGCCCCCATGCAGAAGCTGATGCGTTCCGGGGAATGGTGTTTGAACAGGCTTGGTCATAACTGCACTCCTTTGATTAATTCCGGATGATCAATTCAATGGGGGAGCTTTTCACATCCATACTTGAGAGGTCCATCACACCGCGGACCGCATAACGGCCCGGCTTTTTCAAATCTCTGATAAAGCTCAACGGCATCGTCAGAATAACAGAACTCTTCGGGTCCAGATCGATCGGATACCGCGGACTGTCTCCTTTGGAAATTTTACGCGGAGAATCCTGCCAGGCTTCTTCCGGCAATTTTTCCGCTCCGCCTTCCATCGGACATTCTGCAAACTGAACTTTGATATTATCCCGTTCCACCTGCTTCCATTCTGCAATCTGAACACGGGAAAGACCTTCATTGATAAATTGAAATGTGATTTGCGGCGCAGCATCTTTGATCCGGAAACTGGCAAGAGTGGAAATGATTTTCAGCTCCATTCCGTGATGCTGAATCTTCGGAAAAGTCTGATTGACTTGAATCGCTTCCTTCTCTTCCGGAGAATCCTCTCCGCAACCGCATAAAAGGGAACTCACGATCAAAAACACAAGTCCCGGTATTCTGAATATTTTCTGTTCCATAAATTTTGATGCTCCTGAATGTTTTCAAGTGTAATTTACTCCCGTTTTCAGGATTCGTCAAGAGAAAAAACAGAGGTTTTTACATTTTTTTGAAAAAAGCGCTGTTCCCCATACAGGTTGGTAAATCCTTCTGCTATTTCAACTTTAAGATGGCATTTCGATTTTTACATCGTAAAAATCGGAATGCCGCAAAAAGGTTTGGAAAAAAGGGGTGGAGTTTGAGGAGGGGAAAA
>JAFVTF010000004.1 GCA_017503375.1 Lentisphaeria bacterium
AAAAGAAATAAAAATTTTTCTCTTGGGTAACGGTTGTTTTAATTACCAAACCACCTCCGTAATCTCTGTAAACTCCGTTCACTCTGTTCAAAAGACTCAATTAAAATGCGTTTTCTGTATGCAGGTTTTGCAACAGCCCCAATCAAAATGAATTTTACTCAACAGTTTTATTCCCCAGTTCAAGTTTCAATAATTTTGAAATGATCTTTGGGATGTCTGTATTATCAAGTTCTTTGGCAAATCGTCCTGCACCGGGACCGTATGCAAAAAACGGAACCGGCTGAGGCGTGTGCTGTCCGGAAGCGTAACGGATAAAAACCTGTTTCCGGTTTTTCGGATTATTTTCAGCAGAGACCCCGCCAGTTTCATGGTCTGCTGTAACGATCACAAGGGTATCACGCTTCCGAATCGCATATTCCAACGCAATTTTGGCAGCATAATCAGTTGCCAATGTTCCGAATATCGTTTTGTCCGGTCTGTTCCCATGACCGCCCTGATCCGGAACACCGCATTCTATCATAATGAAAAAGCCTTTCGGATTTTTTTCAAGAATGCTGATTGCTTTTTCTGAAGTTTTTGCGAGACGATCCGTTGCGCCCAGCAGGCTGAATGTACCGAATACTTTTTTTACACCATCTGAGGAGAGGAATTTACGGTAATCATCAAAAAGCTGATATCCGGCTGATTCCAATTTTTTCAGATAATTATTTCCATTCAAACTTCTGGGAGGAAGGAAGTATCTGCGGTCGGGGGAAGCAATCAGGATATCGAACTCACATTTCAGGATCGATGCCGCAATTTCTGCCCGCATGGAACGCGATGGCACATGGGTATAAAATGCGGAAGGCGTTGCCCCCAGCATGTGGTCAGTCGTGACAAGTCCGACAGCCATGCCGGATTTTTTTGCTTCTCTGGCAATGGAATCAAAAGCTGTTTTTTCCGGATTCATGCCCAACATTCCGTTTCTGGTTTTATATCCGCCGGAAAGAGCTGTTCCGGAAGCGGCGGAATCGGTGGTCGCTCCGCCAAAGGAGTTCGTCATACAGCGGGTCTGTACAGGAAACTTATGCATAATCAATTGCCTGTCGGCGCCATGTGCATAAAAAGAAGCAGCCTGTACTGCACCGGAACCCATACCGTCGCCGATGATCATTATCACATTTTTCAGCTTAGTTTTTGTCCACAAAGGCACATGGAGCGGGGCTGGGACTGCATAATCTTCCGGGATCGCTTTTTTTACTCTTTCTTCTCCGGCAATCGAAACCGGTTTTCCCAGAGAGACTGCCGCAACCATCCAGGCTCCGTAGCCGGATTCAAACTCAATGGATTTTACGATCTTGCCGGATTTGATTCCGATTTTAGTAAGAAAAAGAGAAACCTGAGTGGAATTATTATAGATCGTCCAGACCTTCTTTGCATTTTTTGCGGGGGTCGTTTCATCACCTGTCCAGTTCAGAAGATCTCTGCCGTAACGCAGATTGTGACTTGCTTTTGTTCCATCTGTAAATTCGATTTTCAGAACACCCGCAGGTCTTTTATCTTTTTTCAGCCATTGTCCGGCATGAAGCAGATAGAGAACCGGACGGTGCTTTGTGAGATTGCATGTTACCCTGGCACGCTTCCGGAAAAAACTCCGGTTTTCCATGTTTCCGACAACGATGCAGGATTTTCCGTTTGTTTCTTTGTCGGAAAGGATCTGGAACCTGACATTTCCGGAAAGAAATTTTCCGGCTGGTAAAAGACGCATATCGCAGCTGCCCTGATCGGTCCAGCCGCCTTTTTCATCATCAGGCAGTTCATCCCGGAAGGAACTGTTTGCACCGTTTTTGAGTTCAATGGGAATAAAACTGTTCCCGTTCAACAAAAACGGGAACAGCAACAGCAGAAATAAATTCTTGCTAAAATTCATGATTGTAAGAAAAATCCCTGGTTATTTTGAACGGACAACTTCGGAAAGTTTCGGGGCTTCATAACCTTTTCTGGCATAAAAGTTCACCGTAACTCTGTTATCATCTATCTTGAGTGTTGCGAAACCTGCACCATCCCAAGCACGGTAAGAAACCGCATATTCTTTGATCAAGTGAGCATTTTTATCCCGTTCAGAGAGTTTTTTGACAATATCCTGCTTTGAATATTTTTTGTCTTTCCATTTCGTGGGCATTACGCTGTTTGCCATGAGCTGGGTGAATTTTTTTCCATTCTTTTCGTACTGGACGACTTCAAATTCATGGGCATCACCGCAAATCAGGATAACGTTGTGTTCCAGAAAAAGATCAAGCAGTTTTTTTGCATTTTTTGCACTGTTTCCGAATTTCCATCTGGTAGTAGTGACAGGAGGAACCAGCGGATAATGAGCAACAACAAAAGTCCAGCGGTATTTTGCGCTGTCTGCAAGATTCTTTTCAAGCCATGCATTATCCAATTGAATGCAGTCGATGAAAAGATAAAGATCTTTGCCGTAAACCACTTTGTAATTCAGAGAGTTGACTTCCTGATTCAACTGTTTGTTAATGAAGGGAAAAATCGCCTTTTTATAACCATCCAAACCGCCTTCGCCGCGGGCATCATGGTTTCCACGGACATGATAAAAGGGGACTTTGATGTCTTTACAGACAACTTCAATTCCCTTTTTAACATGCGCTTCTTTTTCTTCGGCAGACGAGCTGTCTCCCTGAATCAAATCACCCGTCTGAATTACAAACTGGGAGTTTTTGAGGAAATCCCCTTTGGCAACTTTCAGCATCGGGGGAGTATAAATTTCCCAAATCTTACTGTAATGACGGAAATTTTTCAACTGACGTTCTGTGTATTTGAATTTCTTCTGATCATGGAAGACCTGTTCATCATAATGAAGATCTCCCAACCAGAGAACCTGATAAGATGAAGGTGCCTGCGCTTTCAGAATAAAGATGAAAATAAGAAGAAGGAAAACAGAAAATCGTTTCAACATAAGAAATTACTCCTTTCGGAAATATCAATAGGGCCAGACAGCTATTCCGGCGTTTTTATTCCATGTTGTTCCCTGGTCAGGCATGAAAGGCATCTGACCCCATCTCTTGGAGTCTCCGACTGTAACGAGTTTGTTTATGGAAACTTTTTCGTAATGACCGTCGTGGAATGAGAAGTTCGCATGTCCTCCGTGTCTGTTCGCATTGACCATCAGAAGAATGTTTCCTTCCACATCACTGGGACCGAAATATCCGGTATGATTCTTTCCGGCTCCTCCGGTATCTGCAACCCATCCTCTGGAACTGGGCTTTTTCAGCTGGGAAAGCTTGTGCATACCGTTTTCCCACCCTGTAGATGCACAGTTCAGTCCATAGTCGACAAATGCACCGTTTGTTCTCCAGGGATCATCGCCGTCAGCAGTCCGCTCTGCCGGACAATGCCAAGTGGATCGTCCCTGATCTCCCCACATCCCCTGTTTTCCGAAAATGCCATATTCTATACTGTTTGTGGCAGTTCCTTTTTTCGCAAGGAACTTATACCACAAAGTTCCCATGGTTCCTTCATCACTTGCGGGAACGATATAATCATCGTAATCGTTTGAATAATGCCCCAATTCCCGGGAAATTTCTTTAATATTATTTGCACAGCTGATTGATAAACCGTGCTGACGCGCCTTGTTCAAGGCGGGCAGCAGCATTCCGGCAAGAATTGCGATAATGGCAATCACAACGAGCAATTCAATCAAAGTAAATTCGCGTCTCATAATATGCATTATGTTAA
>JAFVTF010000028.1 GCA_017503375.1 Lentisphaeria bacterium
ATTTGAAAGCACATTTTCGTACGGAGAAAACGGAGTGTACTGAGTGTACGGAGGCATTTTTGGTTATTACCGACCGATTTCTCAAAAGAAATAAAAATTTTTCTCTTGGGTAACGGTTGTTTTAATTACCAAACCACCTCAAAAGGGCTTTTTCCCCTCCTCAAGGAACAACCTTTATTGGGAACAGAGCTTTTTTTTAATCTCTGTCGTTGCTGAAGACTCCGGCACGGAGCAGATAATAGAGAAGCATCAACAGAGAACTGACTGCGGAGGCTACGTAAGTCAAAAAAGCGGCGTTCAGGACTTCTGCAGCACCTTCCTGCTCTTTTGCAGTTACGATCCCGCAGGAGACCATCAATTTTTTTGCTCTTGCGCTGGCATCCCATTCCACAGGAAGGGTGACAATCGAAAAAAGAACAGTGACACCGAAGAGAATTGCACCCAGAAGAATCATTTCTCTGGACATAACGAGAAAACCGAGTGTGATTACGATATAGGAGCCGATTGAGGCAAAATTTGTGAGGGGAACCAAACCTGAACGGAGTCCCAGCGGTCCGTAATTTGTTGCATGCTGAATGGCATGTCCTGCTTCATGACACGCAACCCCGATAGCTGACAGAGTGAACCCGTCGAAAACATCGGGTGACAGCCGCAGGACTTTTGCGGTGGGATCATAATGATCTGTCAGAAATCCCCCTACGCGTTCGATGCGGACATCAAAAATCCCTGCAGCGGAAAGTAATCTCTGAGCAGCTTGTGCGCCTGTTATTCTGGATGAAGCGCAAAAACGTTTATACTTTTCAAATGTTGAATGAGTGTACATGGATGCCATTCCGGCAATAATCAGGCCGGGGATCATGAACAGCAGGAACAACGGGTCAAAGATCATGATAATCTTCTCCTGTCATGAGGGGTCACAAAATTTATGAAGCAGAAATGCTCAAGCGCGTCTGCCGTGATGATCACCGGTCAGGATACCGCGTTTGGATGCTTTTACAAACTCCAGGAATTCAACAACTTCCGGAAGCTGTTCTACTTCGGCTTTCACTTTTTCGATTGCATTGGTCGTGTTCAAACCGGAACGGAAGAAGATGTTGTATACGTCCTTGATTGCCCGGATTGTTGCGGGGGCAAAACCATTCCGGCGCATACCGACGATATTGAATCCGCGGACACCGCCGTTTCTTCCGTCACCGATCATAAAGGGAGGAAGGTCCATGGAAATCTGGGAACCTCCGCTGAGGACAGCCATTCTTCCCATGCGGCAGAACTGATGCATACCGGAAAGTCCGGAGATCAGACAGTTATCTCCGATTTCGCAATATCCTGCGAGTCCGCTGAACGGAACCATGATAACTTTGTTTCCCAGCTGACAGTTGTGGGCAACATGGGTATTTGCCATCATAAAGCAGCCGTCACCGATTTTTGTAACGGTATTTTCATGCGTTCCGCGGTTGACGGTTACGCCTTCACGGAAACGGTTGTTATCACCGATTTTCGTATAGGAAACGATATCATGAAAAGCATAATCTTCCGGTTCGGTTCCGATGGAGGCGAAGGGATGGACAACATTATTTCTTCCCATGGAGGTATAAGCCCCGATCCGGCATTGACCGATCAAATGGGTTCCTTCACCGATTTCAACATCATGTTCAATCACTGAATAAGGCCCAACGATCACGTCATCAGCAAGTTTGACAGACGGATCAACGACAGCGGTAGGATGGATCTGTGGCATTTTTTTACTCCGTTATGTAAAAGGGTGAGAATAATGTATCGGTCAGAAAAAGAAAAAGCGGGGACAGCCCCGCTTTCAGCGCTTATTTTTTCTTTGCGCTTTTGGCTTCATTGGCTCTTTCTTTGAGTCTGTCCATGTAACGTGCACGGCGTGCGCGCTTTTCAATCTTGTTGTACTGCTTTCCCATTATAAAACTCCTGAGTTTTGTTTTAATGTAAATTTGAGTATCATCGCATAATATACACGGTGTTTCAGTAAAATTCAAACCTGATAAGTAATTTTTTTGACAGCTTTTTAATTTTTTTTCTTCCCGGGGTTGAAAATCTGTTGTCCGGGGTTATACTATCAATGTAACGAAAGAGGTTTTTTATGGTGGAAGAACTGCTCCGGTATTTTTCGGAGAATGCAAGAGATTTGGAATGGCGGCATAATCCGACTCCCTACAGAGTCTGGATTTCCGAGATCATGCTTCAGCAGACCCGTGTGGAAGCAGTGAAGTCTTATTATGAACGTTTTATGAAAGAACTTCCCACTGTGGAGGCTCTTGCCGCGGTTTCCGAAGAAAAATTGTTCAAACTCTGGGAAGGTCTGGGATATTATTCCCGTGCAAGAAATCTGCAGAAAGCCGCCAAAATGATTGTTGAGGCGGGAAAATTTCCGGATACATTGGAAGAAATAGCCAAACTTCCGGGGATTGGTCCTTATACGGCAGGGGCAATCGCATCCATTGCTTTCGGATTGCCAACCCCTGCCGTAGATGGAAACGTGCTGCGTGTTCTTTCCCGGATCAGAGGGCGCAATTACAATGCAAAAGAAGCTGCTGCTGAATTGAAGGAACTTTACCCGCCGGGACGCAGCAGTGATTTCACTCAGAGTCTGATGGAGCTGGGCGCATGCGTCTGTCTTCCCAATGGAAAACCGTTGTGTGAAATTTGCCCGGTCGCGCATGAATGTGTCGCGTTGCGGGATGACCGGATTGATGAGCTTCCGGAAAAAACGGAAAAGAAACCCCGGAAGATCGAAGAGAAAAATATTCTTGTTCTGGAATATAATGGAACATTTGCTCTCCTGAAACGTCCGGCAAAAGGTTTGTTGGCAAAACTTTGGAGTTTTCCGGAATTTTCTGATGATTTCAGGATGGAACTGGAACAGGCGGGGTATTCTGTGGAACATATTGGCAGAAAATCATCAGCAAAACATATTTTTACCCATATAGAGTGGAAAATGAAAATTTATCCAGTGAAATTGAGTGCGATTCCGGAAGAGAATGGATTTGTCTGGGGCACTCGGGATGAATTAGTAAAGGATTATGCGATTCCCGCAGCATATCAGGGGGCAATGAAAGTGATTATGGAGGATTGAAAATGGATGCTCAGGAGATCAATTTGACGTTTGAAGAAGCCATGGATAAGCTGGAACAGATCGTTTCCGAAATGGAACGCGGCGGGATTCCGCTGGAACAGATGATGGCGAAATTTGAAGAAGGCGCAAAACTCGCAAAATACTGTCAGGAAAAACTTGCCGGATTGAAGAAAAAGATGGAAATCCTTACCCGGCGTCCGGATGGTTCTACGGCTTGGGAAGAGCTGCCGGAGGAGTGAGAAAGAGTTTTCCGGACCCTTGCTTTCCATTTTTTTGTTGTTTTTTGAGTGATAACTCTTGAGAGTTATGGAAAAATACCTTGAAAAATCATGAAAAACGTGATATATTAAGTATTCCGTAAATTTCAGGAGTGAGGCCGGAATACGGTTGAAAGTCCGCAGAAGGTGCGGAGTCCGGCATAAAAAGATATCAACAAAAAGGTTCCATGACAGGATTATGGGAAATCAGAACATCAGAAATGTAGCAATCATTGCACACGTTGACCACGGGAAGACTACGCTCGTTGACCAGCTGATCAAGCAGTCAAAACTTTTCCGTGAAAATCAGGAAATGAACACCCGTTTTATGGACAGCAACGATCTGGAACGGGAACGCGGGATCACAATTCTTGCAAAGAATATCAGTTTGAACTACCGGGATACCAAGATCAACGTGATCGACACCCCGGGGCACAGTGACTTCGGCGGTCAGGTGGAGCGCGTTTTGAATCTTGCTGACGGTGCGCTTCTTCTTGTGGATGCCGCAGAAGGTCCGCTGCCGCAGACACGGTTTGTGCTGGATAAAGCTCTTGCACTCGGTCTTAAAATTATCGTGGTCGTCAACAAAGTTGACCGTCCGGATGCACGTGCAAAAGAAGTGCTGGATGAAGTTCTGGAACTTTTCATGGACCTCAACGCAACTGATGAACAGATCAACTTCCCTGTCCTTTATGCCAGCGGAAGAGATGGCTGGGCAACCGATGATCTCGATAACGGAAGCCGGGATTCCATCGTTCCTCTGATGGATGCAATGATCGACCATATTCCCCCGCCGCCTGTACAGGAAGGTGCGGTGCAGATGCAGATCTCCACACTGGATTACAACGATTATGTGGGCCGTATCGGAATCGGAAGAGTCAATCGCGGCGTGCTGAACCTGAATGAACCGCTGGTCCTTATCAAACGCGACGGCAGAACTGTTAATGCCAATATCAAGCAGATTTTTACATTCCAGGGAATTGAACGGAAAGATGTCGAATCCGTGGAATGTGGAGACCTTTGTGCAGTTGTCGGAATTGAAGGTATTGATATCAGTGATACGATCGCATCTGCAGAACAGCCGGAAGCTATGCCTCCGATCGCTGTGGATGAACCCACACTTTCCATGATGTTCCGTGTGAATGACTCTCCGTTCTTCGGCAGAGACGGTAAATTCATCAGCAGCCGTCACATCCGGGAACGTCTGTTCAAAGAAGCGGAACGTGATGTGGCAATCCGTATTGAAGATACCGGAACGGATGCGTTCAATGTCAGCGGACGCGGAATTCTGCATCTCTCTGTTTTGATCGAAAACATGCGCCGGGAAGGTTACGAATTGACCATTACCCAGCCGCAGGTGATTTTCAAGACCATTGACGGTGTCAAACATGAGCCGATCGAAGAATTGACTGTTGACTCCCCCGACGGCTGTACCGGAAAGATCATCGAACTGGTTGGTCTCCGCAAAGGAGAAATGATCAAAATGGAACAGCGCGGAACCCGTCAGTTCCTGCAGTTTATGATCCCCACCCGCGGAATCATCGGGCTGAGAAGCAAAGTGATGAACGTTTCTGCCGGACAGGCGATTATGTCTCACCGGTTTGACAGTTATGCGCCGCACAAGGGTGAAATTCCCAGCCGGATCAACGGTGTGCTTGTGAGTATGGGCGAAGGAAAAGCAATTCCTTACGCAATTGACGGACTTCAGCAGCGCGGTATTTTCTTCATTGAACCCGGTGATGATACCTACGAAGGTATGATTGTCGGTGAACATTGCAAAGAAGGCGATCTGGAAGTGAACGTACAGCGGGAAAAGAAACTTTCCAATATGCGTGCTGCCGGTTCCGACCGTAACATGAAGATTGCTCCTGCCCAGAAAATGAGTCTGGAAGAAGCATTGGAATATATCGACGATGACGAATATGTGGAAACGACTCCGCACTTTGTCCGTCTGCGGAAAAAATATCTGAATGAGCTTGAGCGGAAACGGATGCGTTATGCAAAAGCGAAGGAAGATGGAACTTACGTTGAAAACAAATAACCCTTTTATAGAAGGAAGACAAACCATGGAAGAAAGTATGCTTCAGGAGATGTTCGCCGAACGGATCGGCGGAAACCGGTTTGGAAAAGACACCCAGATCTACAAATTTGAAAAGATCAAACGTGCAAAACGTGCAGCTTCCGCTGCAAATCCGGGTGTTGAACTCATTGATATGGGGGTCGGTGAACCCGATGACATGGCATTCCCCAGCGTTGTGGAAGCTATGAAGAAAGAAGTCGAAAAATGGGAAAACCGCATTTATGCAGATAACGGTATCAGCGATTTCAAAGAAGCTGTTGTCCGTTACATGAAGAGCCTTTACAATGTGGAACTGGATGCAGATACTGAAGTTTGTCATGCAATCGGCAGCAAATCAGCTCTTTCTCTGCTTCCCGCATGCTTCATCAACCCCGGCGATGCAACCATCATCACCATTCCCGGTTATCCTGTTCTCGGAACCTGGACATCCTATCTCGGCGGCGAAGTCATCAAGCTGCCTCTGCTGGAAAAGAACGGATTCCTTCCTGATCTTGACAGCCTGACACCGGAACAGTGCAAGAAGGCAAAACTTCTTTATCTGAACTATCCCAACAACCCGACAGGTGCTTCCGCAACTCCGGAATTCTTTGCCAAAGCAATTGAATTTGCAAAGAAGAACAACATCCTGATCGTCAGCGATGCAGCTTATGCTCCGCTGAACTTCAAAGGAAAACCGCTGAGTATTCTTTCTCTCCCCGGTGCAAAAGATGTTGCAGTTGAACTCCACAGTATGTCCAAGGGCTTCAATATGACCGGCTGGCGTTTGAGCTGGGTTTGCGGTAATGCTCTTGCAGTCAAAGCATTCGCAACCGTCAAAGACAATGCCGACAGCGGACAGTTCATCGCTATCCAGAAAGCTGCAATTGCCGCTCTGGATGATCAGGAAGCAATCACTCCTGCCATCAGCGAAAAATATCAGCGCCGTCTGACCAGCATGGTTGACACACTGAAAAAGATCGGTTTCAATGCAAAAGTGCCCGCAGGTTCTTTCTATCTCTATGTGGAAGCACCGAAGGCAGCTTCTGACGGAACACAGTTTGCCACAGGTGAAGATTTCAGCCAGTGGCTGATTCACAACAAACTTATCAGTACCGTGCCCTGGGATGATGCAGGACGTTATGTCCGCTTCAGTGCAACCTTTGTTGCCCGTGGCGGCGATGCTGCTGAAAAGGCAGTTCTTGATGAATTCTCACGCAGACTTGCTGACGTGAAATTCATTTTCTGATGCTGCCCGGAACTCCGGAGGTCGACCAGTATGAGCGAAGTACCAGAAAAACAAGCTGGCTCCGTCCCTCAGAATAACACGGATGAGACAGTCCGTATTGATATGGATCATGTCTCTTCCGTGACACGGACTGCTGTTATGGGACAGCAGTCTGCTCCGGAGTTTACTGTTTCAAAAGATGGGGATAGCGATATCCCAAAACTTACGCCGAAGCCGCGGGAGAAGTATATTTTCAGTAAAAGTATCGGCCGCGGCGGAATGAAAATGGTGATTCAGGTCAAGGATCGGGACACCATGCGTGATATTGCAATGGCTGTATTTCCCGATGCGGCGCACCGTCCTGCAGCGGATTCCCGCCGGTTTATTGATGAGGCAAGAATCACAGCCCGTCTGGAACACCCTAATATCGTGCCTGTTCACGATATCGGCATTGATGCCTCCGGGGCTCCTTATTTTACCATGAAACTTCTGCGCGGAGAAACCCTTGCTTCTGTTTTGAAAAAATTGGGTGCAGGTGATCCGGAATACCGTGAACTTTATCCTCTGAGGGCTCTGCTGCGGATTTTCAATAAAGTATGCGATGCAGTTGCATTCGCCCATTCCAAAGGTGTGATCCATCTGGATTTGAAACCTGAAAATATTCAGATCGGTGACTTCGGTGAAGTGCTGCTTATGGATTTCGGTTTGGCTAAAGTCATATCCAAAGCTGATGAAGATGTCATGAATGAAGCTCCCGGAGTGAAAACGCAGAATTATATTCCCGGTGTGACGATGGACGGTGTGACGAAAGGAACTCCCGGTTATATGGCTCCCGAACAGGCTGCCGGAAAGAACAGTCTGAAAGATTTCCGGACAGATGTTTATTCTCTCGGTGCAATCCTTTATTCCATCGCAACATGTGAAAATCCTCTGTCAGACCGCAGCGATATGAAACAGATGATGATTGATACCGTCAAAGGGCGGATTATTCCTCCCCGTGAACGGACTCCGGAACGTTTGATTCCGGGAGCATTGGAAGCTGTGATTCTGAAAGCAATGTCTGTTCACCCTCAGAGCCGGTATCAGTCTGTCAAAGAATTGCGTGACGAGATCCGTGCTTTTCTGAATGGATTTGCAACTCAGGCGGAAAAAGCGGGCGTTGCCAAACAGCTTCTGCTTTTTATCCGCAGAAATAAAATCACTTTCCCGGCAATCGCAGTTTCTATTTTCCTTCTTCTCGGGATTTCATTCTACGGAATTCAGGAATCCGCCCGGAGAAAAGCCGGCTGGGTGGAATTGTGTTCCGATCAGTTTACTGACGGTCAAGTGAATATAGAAAACAGTGCCTGCTATAATCCGACTCTTTATTACCGTGTTCCGAACTGGAGTTTCAGTGAGCAGGGAATGGTGATGCGGAGCAATGAATGGTTTTTCATAGACAAGCTCTATATGGGAGCAGGCGAACGCGTCGTCTTGAAATTTATCCCTCAGGAGGGCGCAAGTGTCAAAGTTGCTCTCCACACAAAGATTGACCCCTTGAATTACGGATGGGAAAATCCTTCCGGTTATACCGTTCTGCTTTCAGGACTTGGCGGGTCGCTGGATATGATTTACAAAAACAGGAAAAAAGGCTTTGGAACGGTTCTTGCCTCCGGAAATACCGGGATCGTTCCCGGAAAGTTGAATACCGTTGTCATTGAACGTGATAATGAACGTTTCCTGATTCAGGTCAATGATGAAAAACCGTTGGAAACAACAGATTTGTTTCCGCTTGCAACAGATAGAATCGGAGCATTCGGACTCCGGGCTGAAGGGGAGGTTGTTTTGCAGTCTCTGGAACTTTCACGGCTTGTTTTGCCGGAGAAGGCAAGTCCGTTAATCGCCGGAGATGCTCTTCTTCAGCGGAATCATTACGAAGATGCTGTGGAACAGTATATGCTGATTGCAGAAAATTACGACAGCGGCCCCATTACCGATGCAGCTCTTGCAAAAGCCTATGTCACCGCTGCAACATATCTGGAAAATATTGAAAAAAGAGAGCTGGTACGGAAAGCTGTCAAGGCAAAACTTTCTGCCCGGATGCATAAATATGTGTATCGGCAGCAGATCCTTGAAACAGATGCGCTGATCAGTTGGAAGAACGGTGATTATGCCTCTTCATTCCGGACCATCGACCAGTTGTTTGAATTGAATCCGCGTACAGAAATCATGATTCGGATTCTTCAGCTGCCGCATAAGAAATTATCTCCGGAAGTTGCTGAAAAAATGCTGGAATTTATTGCAAAGAACAATACTTTGGCTCAGCTTGATCTTTCCGGTTTCGGTTTGACTTCTCTGAAAACTCTGCGTACGATGGGATTGCGTTATCTGGATTGTTCCGGAAATAAATTGACCTCCCTGGAAGGTTTGGAGCGGATGCCGCTGGAAGTATTGAACTGTTCCGATAATCAAATCACTTCTCTGGAGCCGATTCGTTTTATTGTAATCAGAACGCTTATCTGCCGGAATAACCGGATCACTTCTCTGGAACCTGTCAACATGAGCCGTATGAACTCTCTTGATGTTTCTTTCAATGAATTGAACTCCCTTGATTCTCTCACAGGGAAAGAGCTGCAGACATTGGCGATCCGTAAAAACAAAATTTCTTCCCTTGTTCCGCTGTACGGCTTGCGCTTGCGGCTGCTCGATGCCGGAGAAAATCTGATCAGTAATCTGGAGGCTTTGAAAGATATGCCGCTGGAAACTCTTTTTATCGACCATTCTCTGGTTACCGATTTGAGTCCATTGAAAGGGATGAATCTCCGTTCTTTAGGGCTTTATCAGTGTACACAGCTGAAAGATATTTCTCCGATTCTGACAATGGAGTCTCTGCAGTCTTTGAGTTTACCGCCGGAACCTGGCAATATTCTGCCTTTGCATGAATTACCCGGATTGCGGTTCCTGACTGATCAGAAAATCATTCCGAAAAGTGATGAGACCGGTACAGCCGATGCGTTCTGGAAGGCATATTATCAGAAGAATAAGAGTGTTCCCCGGAAGTAAAATGTTCCGGGAACTCAGAATGTATGACAATGTAAAAAGTTTTGTATCCACCCTCGCGCCGGGATGGGGGCGGGAAGTCAATCTTTATGAACAAAGCGCTGTTCCCCATACAGGTTGGTAAATTCTTCTGCTATTTCAACTTTAAGATGGCATTTCGATTTTTACATCGTAAAAATCGGAATGCCGCAAAAAGGTTTGAAAAAGGATGATGGGGTTCGGGGAAGAAGGGAAGAACTTTCCTCAAAAGTTTTTCCCTTCTTCCCCG
>JAFVTF010000029.1 GCA_017503375.1 Lentisphaeria bacterium
GAAAACGGAGTGTACTGAGTGTACGGAGGCATTTTTGGTTATTACCGACCGATTTCTCAAAAGAAATAAAAATTTTTCTCTTGGGTAACGGTTGTTTTAATTACCAAACCACCTAAAAAGGGCTTTTTCCCCTCCTCAAGTTGGGAACAGAGCTTTTTTTTTATAATCCATGAAAATCCTGCTTGAAAACATGGGAAGATGTGCTATTATACCCCAATAATACGGGAGCAGAAAAATGGCGACATTTGCCGAGTTTTTAGAGCAGGAATATCCTTTTGAACCGCACTATATTTCCTGCGGCAGCATGCGGATGCATTATGTGGACGAAGGGCAAGGACCTGTCGTTCTCCTGCTTCATTCGTGTCCGGCATGGTCTTTCGCTTTCCGTAAATTGATAAAAGAACTTTCCAAAGATCACCGGGTTATCGCACCGGATATGATCGGTTACGGACTGTCTGACAAGCCGGATGATTACGATTATACACTGGACAGTCATATTGACAATCTGGAGCGGCTGACAGATGCGCTCGGAATTGAAAAAACTTCCATTCTGATGCATGGATGGGGAGCAACAATCGGATGTTCCTACATCATCCGGCATCCGGATAAGATCGCAACAGTGATTATCATGAACTCCATGGCGTTTACAGGCTATACCTTATCGTGGAGACTCAAATTTGTGCGTCTTGCCCCATGGCTGGCGGAACGTTTCATTGCGGATACGGATTTGATGTTCGGCGGGCTGAATAAACTTCCGTCATTTGTCAGAGAAGGGTATAAAATGCCCTATAAATCCCACAGTGACAGAATTGCAGTTTTGCGGTTCATTCAGGAAATGCCCTGCAATCCCGATGACAGTTCTTATGAAAGTGTGGTTGAAATTGAACATGGCCTCTGGCTGTTCCGGGATTTTCCTGTCCTGATTATCTGGGCAGGAAAAGATTGGCTCTATCCGGAAAAATGCCTGAAAAAATGGATGCAGTTCTGTCCGAACGCAAAACTCCGCAGACTTCCCGAAGCAGGAAGATATCCCACTGAAGATGCACCGGAAGAATTTATCCGGACAGTTCATACATTCCTGGAGGGACATCGCTCATGAGTGAAAATAACGGAGTTCAGCTCCAGATGAATTTCGGGAAAAATACCGATGAAAACAAATTTCAGAAGCAGGTATATTCAGCGGAGTTTACAATTCTGTTTGAGCTTCCAGCCCCCTCTGCGGATGCAGAGCTTGAATCCACCCTCAAACGGCTTTCTCCATTAATTGAATTCATCAATTCACCGAAAGATTTGCCATGCGGAATTGCATTTACAGATTCCAATCCGGATTTTCCATCCTATCCGGTTCTTGATTTTGCCGCAGCCGTTGCACCGGACCACCGGGATTCTCATCTGATATATCTTTCCGGCAGAGGAAAAGATGAAGAAACCATAGCAGGCTTCTTTGCCCAATGCCGGTTGGAAGGATTTAAAAATATTGTCTGCGTTTCCGGAAGACCTTCTCTGAAGCAGAATAAGCGGGTTTTTGAAAGCGTTAAAATGCTTCAAATGAATATGGAACATGAAAATCCGCTTTTTACCGGAGCAGTTGTAAATCCCTATAAATACGAGATATGCACTTCAATAGCGCAATCTTTGCATTTGGCGAAAAAAGCCCGCGCAGGTGCAAGTTTTGCAATAACACAATTCGGCTGGGACGCTGCGAAACTTCAGGAAATTGCATGGCAGCTCGACCGGAACGGATGCAGTATCCCGCTGTTTGCACGGCAGATGCTTTTGACTCCTGCCGCAGCTATGGAACTTTGTTCCGGAAACTATCCCGGAGTGCGTTTTTCCAAAAATTTCCAGAGTGCATTGCGCGGAGAAATGCAGCTTTCCACAGCACAGTTTCTTGCGGCACAATGGAAACGTTTTCAATTGAATGTCGCCGGAGCCCGTTTCCTCGGATACAGCGGAATCCAAATCGGCGGAATTGAAAATCTGGCTATGGCAAAAACAGCTTATCAGATGGTTCAGGAAAGTTTCAAAATATTTCCTGCAAAGCAGGATTGGCTGGATGCTGTCAAAGATTATTACTCACAAATGATCATTGCACCTTATCCGTGGCGATATTACCTCTTTGACAACCTGCTTCAGCCGGATGTTTCCAGAGAAGATGCAAATGTTTCCAGAGAGCCGATTCCGGAGCCGATTTCCGGCGAAATGTTCCGTTATAAACTGGCTAAAATTCTCTTTTCCCAATCACATCTTCATCCGGCTGCAGAGCGCAGACTCAGCAAGAAGCTGATTGTTTCCTGCAAAGGATGCAGCCAATGCCGTTTGCCGCTGGCACAATTCCAATGTCCGGAAGAATGTCCCCTCGGTTTCTGCAACGGTCAATGCGGGGAAGTGGATGTGTCAGGAAAATGTTTTCTCTCTGATGAAGAGTGTGTTTATTCAAAACGTGTCCGTATGGCAGTGGCTCTGCACGAGTATAAATTCCTGGAAGAAACAGTCATTTAAAGAAGGACTTGCTCTGTCTGGACCGGGATGGGTACTTGAGAAAGGGACAGAGCTTTTTTGAAAATTTTTTGAAAATTCTATTTGCATTTTTCAAACACTATGGTTATAGTATAACAAAAGTTAACATGTTAACTGACTGGAAATAAGAAATGAAAAAAAGAGCTTCTATACGTGATGTTGCAAAAGCTGCCGGGGTGAGTATTGCCACTGTCAGTTATGTTTTGAAAGGAATCGGGAAGGTTTCAGAGCCGACAGTCAAGCGGGTTTGGGACGTTGTCAATGAGTTGAATTACACGCCGAATCCTTATGTTCAGAAAGTGTTTGGTAAAGATCCTGCGGTTCGGGAAAACACCGGATTTCTGATGCGTGTCTCTTATTGGCCGAGCCAATGTCCGGTTGAGCTGGAAATCGAAAAAACGATTCTGTACAGTTTTGAAACTGCCTGCCGGGAGTATGATTATCTTGGAGCTAATTATCTCTACCGTCATGAAAAGGGATTTCACTGCAGGCAGATCGTAAACGGGTTGGTGGATGGTGTGCTGCTTGGAACTGCTCACAAAGAGATCATAAAAGGTGTATGTAACCGCGTTCCTGCTGTGTTGGTGGATATGAATATTGAACCGGAGGAACTTGGATTGCCTGTTGTTGCAATGGATGAATTTTCCGGTTTTGTTCAAATCCTGAATAAGATAAAATCATTGGGATTGAGCGGGAATATGGCTGTTGTGACAGGAATCTCCCACAATCAAAGGGGTGAGTTCAACCGTGAGTGGAGAACAAAAGGAATGTTGGATGCTGCTGAAAAATGCGGCGTTCAAATTTTACCGGAACACAGTTTTTCCGTTGAGACATCCTCCGAAACTTCAGATGAAGACATGAAACGTCTGGCAGCGAAGTTAAAAACGATGATCCATAAAAATGGAGTCCGCATCATTGGAGCCGCAGATTTAGCGGTTCCGGCACTGGTGCGTGAATTACAAAAATGCGGATTCCGTCTGCCGGAAGATGTTGTGATCGTTACACCCAATATGAGTACCACAAAAACTCCCGGTGTCGTAACATTGGTCTCAGATTATTTCAATTTGATTGGAAAAGCCGTTGAAGTTCTGGATGGTCATATCAAGGGGATTGTTACAGAAAATAAAAAATATCTGATACCCGTTCCGGAGATTGATTTTTCCGGGCTGGCATTGAAGAAATGAATATTTAACATGGAAGGAAATCAAAAATGAACTGCACGAAAAGATTTACGCTGATCGAACTGCTGGTTGTAATTGCCATTATTGCAATTCTCGCCGGGATGCTGCTTCCGGCATTGAACAACGCAAGGGAAAAAGGAAGATCTATCTCCTGTGTCAACAGCATGAAAACACTTGGCACTGCATCCGCAATGTATCATGATGACTGTTCCGTATATATCGGAATTTATACAAACGGGAATAACAATAGTGACGGGATGACCTGGGAACAGTCGATATTTCTTCCGCTTGGATGGCCCAAAACTCCGATTGCAACGCGTATTGATACAACGTATCGGGGAAAAGTCACTTGTCCGTCATTGAAAGCTCCTGTATACAGTGAACGGCAGGGAAAAAATGTGGATACAGTTTTGTGCTATGCTTACAACAGCGGTCCTTTTGCGTTGAAACAAATCTCAAAATTGAAAAAGCCCTCCATCGGAATCATGTTCGGAGAATCAGATGCCGGTTATTCAACATTTGCCTACTATATCACTACAGATGATACAGATTTGAAGAATCGTCATTTCCGGAACCGGCATGGAAATTCTGCAAACGTGCTTTACGCTGATGCGCATGTCGGACATGTCGATACCTGGAAAATTCATTATACCCATGATGCAGATAAACCGAAGCTGAATCCATTTGGCTATTGACAAGAGAAGGAGCATATAAAAAATGAGAAAATCGTTGATTTTTCTGTTCAGTACATTGTGTGCTGCCGGGATTGCGCAGAGTTTGAAGATGCCGGAACTGCATTTTGATCCGCCTCCGCGCAGGATCAAAATTGAAAAAAATGTAAAGCATATTTTTGCCGAAAACGGAAAAGTATATTTCGGGATCGTTGTACCTGATGATGCGGGCGGTCCTGCCAAATTTGCCGCGGAGGAATTGGCGAACTTTCTCGGAAAATCCCTGAAAGCAAAAATTCCTGTTGCGAAACAGCGTGAGCCGCAATGGAAACATGCGATCATTCTCGGTGATTCCGCATTGTCACGCAAAGCCGGACTGAATGTTTCCAATCTGACACGTGACGGATTTCTGATGAAAACTGTCGGTAACGATATTTATATTGTGGGATTGGATGATAAAGAGGTTGATACAAAAGCGTTGGTCTCAAAGAACCATTTCTGGCTGGAACGGCCAATGATGCATCAGCGCGGAACTGTTTTCGGGGCGTATGATTTTCTGGAACGGTTTGCCGGAATCAGATTTTATCTTCCGGTGAATCTTGGAATCATTGTGCCGGAACTTTCCAAACTGGAAGTGCCGCAGGTGGATATTTTTGACCGTCCGGATTGTGCTGTCCGCACAACGACTGCATTCGGTCAGATGCTGCATAAGAAAGAATGGATCGACAAAGGTGTAACGGTTCGTCAATATTCCAATTATGCCAGTATGCGTTTGCGCGGCGGAACGCGGGATATTCCGTGTTGTCACGGATTGCAGCAGCTGGGATTCCGCAAACGGTTTGCGAAAACACATCCGGAGTATTTTGCCAAAAATGTCAAGGGAAAACGGCTGAACAGTGAATATCCCGGACATCTCTGTTTTTCCAGCGGGATTGTGAATGAGATCATTGAGGATGCAAAATCAGCCTTGCGCGGGGAACCGCCGCAGAAACGCGGAGTCATCTGTACCTGGGGACATGATACGAGATCAGCGGAAGTCTGGGCTCCGATGGTTTATAACAAAGATGGATTTTTCAATGTTCACCCGATGGATGGAATGCAGCAGTGTTTCTGTGAAAAATGCAAGGGAGATACACAGATCAATACAGCATGGGTTTGGAAAATGACAGCGGATGTTGCCCGGGCTGTCAAAGAAGCAAAGATTCCCGGCTGGATCACTCAGATGGGATACAATGCATACCGTGAAGTTCCGGATATTGATCTTCCGGATAATGTGCTTGTTCAGCTTGCTTTTAATGGTCCGTTCCAGATGAATGAACAAGAGAAGATTGCTTACGAATATGATCTTGTAAAACGTTGGAACCGGAAATTGAATGGCAGAAAAGTCTGGCTCTGGGTGTATCTGGATGCTACTGAAGATCCTGCAGGCGGCTGGTGTTCATTCCCCGGAATTTCCCAGAATTCTCCCATGACTGTTGCAAAATATTTCCAGGATCAGAAAAAAGATATATCCGGCTGTTTTATTGAAATTGGAGCCGCCCCGAAAGACTGGATCAATTTGTATGTTGGAATGCGTGTTCTCTGGGATACTGATCTAGATGTCAGAAAGACCATGGATGAGTTTTATACTCTGATGTTCGGCAAAGCCGCACCGATTCTGAAACCTTACTTTGCGGAGGCTGAAAAAATCTGGATTTACAAAGTCCGCGGAACCAGTGTTGAAACTCCGCTTGGTCCCAAGCCGCTGAAATTGCCCGAAAGCAAGATCTGGGAAGATTTTTATCCGAAGAAACTGCTGCAGAAATGGGTAAAAATCTTTGACCGTGCTGAAGCTGCTGTAAAGGATTCTCCGGCAGAGCTTGCCAGAGTGAAATTCTTCCGGAAATATTTCCTTGATACCGCACTGAAAACATCAGAAGAATACTGGAAAAACCAGCAGTCGACAGAAGTTCTTCAGGCGAATGTCAAATCCGTCAAAACGCCTGTGGCTGTTGATGGAAAACTTGATGATGAAGCATGGAAACAGGCTGTTCCGAACTATCTGGGAAAATTCAAGATGGGAGAAACGCCGATCCGGGCTTCCGTAAAGATTGTCAGCGATGATAAAAATGTATATTTCGGATTTGAAAGCATTGATCCGGAAAACAGTAATCTTGATGCCGGATTCAAAGTGCTGCCGACTCAGGGAATTGTCAATTTTGCAACGTTTGAGGTCATGTTGAATCCAAATGGAGATAAGTTGACGGCTTATCATTTTCTCATTAATCCCAATGGTAAGAGCATGGTTTTGAAACATCCCGGAGATCAGAAGAGCAATTTGAATTACAAAGCGGCAGCTCATTACGGAACTGACCGCTGGAGTGCGGAGCTTGCAATCCCGTTTGCCCAAATCCCGGATTTGAACAAAGAACTTTGCCGTGTCAACTTCTCCTATAATCGTCAACTCAAAGATGCAAAACCGTGTTCAGATCTTTACAGCTGGTCACCGTATCTGCTCACCAGATTCTATGAACCGGATCATTTCGGAAAATTGGTATTCGGAGATAAAAAGAGTGAAAACATGCTGGTTGATTATGATTTTTCCGGATTGAAATTTGTTGGAAGAACCATGGGAAATCATTGGAGTTATGGCGTTTTTGACAAAACTTCAAAGGTTTATTTTGACGAAAAGAACTTTGTGACGGGCGGAAAATCTGTTTGTCTTGAAAGTGAGGCAAAGAACGTCGGAGACAGAGGGACTGTCAGAGTTTCTTTCCGGAAACCTCCGAAACTGAAACTAGGGAAAAAATATCGTTTGTCCTATTACGTGAAAGGCGAACTGAATAAAGATTCTCTCTTTGATGCCCGGATTTGGAGAAGCGACAGAAAGACCTGTATCATCCCGGAAGGAAGATTGAGCGGTTCATTCAAATGGATGAAGGTCTCCCGTGATTTTATCGCACCGGCAGACGGCATGATCGGTCTTGGATTCACACTCTATGGCGGCGGAAAAGTACATTTTGACCATGTGGCATTACAGGAAATAACGGAGTAAAAACAAGAATTCAGCCGGGGGATGCTCTTATTTTACAAAAAAATAAGAAATGCCCCCGGAAAAAACTTGATTTCAATGTTTGCAACATGTATATTGCACCGTGAAAAGCATGGTGCTTTTTTTATCAGGAACACTATTAAACGAAAAACAGGAATGTTGAAAATGAAATTTTTGTCACTTCTTGCTATGTCCGTTCTGGCTGTCTCTCTCAGCGCAGAAACCGTCAAGTATGATCTTCAGAAGGAATTTTCCAAAGTCAAAACTGCTACTGTTGAAGGTGAAGTTCTTACCTTCAAAGGTCCCGGTACTCTGGCTTTCCCGGCAATCAAATTCGATCCTGCTGCAAAATACACTCTCAAGGTGGATCTCAAACAGGTTCCCGGAGCAAAGACATTCCCGGTACATTACGGGTTCTACTGCTATGACAGTAAAGGCAGACAGATTCTCCATCATCATGTTGCAATTACTCAGAAAACCGCTACCGTTCTTGCTGCTGATGCAAAAGTCGGCGACAAGACAATCACGGTGAAAGATGCCTCCAATTGGAAAAAGGACTACTGGGTTGCATTCAATGCAAAGGCTGATCTTTCCGATCTTCCCAACAGAGAATTGGTAAGAGCAGGAAAGTCCATTGAAAAGAAGGGCGATGTCTGGATCGTTACTTTGACCACTCCGCTGAAAAAGGCTTATGCTGCAGGAACCGCAGTTCGTGAACACTCCTCCGGCGGTTATATTTATGTTCAGTCCGGTGTTAAAGTCGGTGCTGACTGGAAAACCATTTCCGGTGAGGTTTCCGGTTTGAATCCGCTTACAAACGGCGGTTACAACAAGAAATTCTGGCCCGGAACCGTGACTATCAGACCCATGCTTTTGCTGAACTGGAACTGGAGCGTCAAAGACAGCGCAGTTCAAGTCAGAAATGTCAATTTGACAATCACAAAATAAAAATCAGGTGAACAGGAAAAATGAATGCTGTTTTTTTAGGCGGCGGGTCTTTGCGGCTTTTGCCGATCTTCCGCGGGATTTTTGCAAAAGCTCCCGAATATTTCAGAAATGGTGAAATCCGTCTTGTGGATTTGAAAGTTGAACGTGCCGAGGCAGTTGGAAAACTGATCCTGGCATGTCCGGAATATGAAACAGTCGGATGCAAAGTCGTCTGGACCGATAAACTGGAAGAGGTTCTTCCGGGAACAGATGTTCTGTATCTGACGATGGCTGCCCGGAGCAATCCTACTGACACACAGTCATTTTTCCTGTCGAACCGTTACGGACTCCATTCATCCGATAACCTGTCGGTGAACGGAGCATTTCTCTCTCTCCGTCTCGGACGCATTATCTTTGATATTGCCAAAAAGATGGAGAAATTCTGTCCGGATGCTTTGATGCTGATTTTCCCGAACCCGATCGCGGTCTATTCCCATCTGGTGAATACTCACACAAAGATCAAGGCATTGGGAATATGCGGCGGGTTCAATAATCACCGTTTTGATTTGACCCGCATGACCGGACGGGATGAATATGACAGCGGCTGGAATCTGATCGCAGCAGGAGTCAATCATCTTTCTTATGTTCTGCGCGGGGATTACCGCGGTGCAGATCTTTATTCCGAAGTTCTGCCGAAATATTTGAATGATTCCTGGAAACCGATCGAATGTGACAGCCCATGGGATTGGGCGCGGGATGCCATGCGCCATGCTCAGGAGCTGTTTTATAAGATGTACAAAAAGTATGGCGTTATCATTTTCTCATCGGAAGGGGATGGATCCGCGCATATTGATCTGGAAAATGCTGTGAAATTCCAGATCAACCGATTTGGAACCGGAGAAGGTTTTGATCCTGTGAAAGAAGGGATCATCTTCCGGGAAAATACAGCAAAAGCATTTGCAAAAGTGATAGAAGATTCCAAACATCCGGAAAAGATCGACTGGTCCGCTCCGGGCGGAAATTATGGAAAGAACGAACTCGATATCTCTATTCCGATTTTCCGCGCGCTTGCCGGAACAGAACCCATGCGGATCGTGGCAACACGCCCCAATTACGGAGCTGTCAGAGGGTTCGATGACGGAATGCCTCTGGAATATTCCATGGATATCTGCGGCAAAACGGTTACACCTGTGGAAGACCTTTATATTCCTGATCCTTTCTTTGGGCTGACGGCTGCACTGGCTGATTTCCAGCGTTTGCAGTCCGAGGCAATCGCTGCGTGGGATCCGGAAATTTTTGCTCTGGCATTGGAATCCTATCCTTTGCATCAGTTCACGGAAAGCAGACGGAACTATTTCCGGGAAATGTTTGATCTTTATTCCGATATCGATCCGCACATGCTTGCAGCGAAAAATTTTGTTTGAAATTACCTCGATGTACCAGAAAAAGGAGAAAATATACATGGAATTGAAATGGGAAAAGAAAAAAGCATGTTACGAAGCATGGCTGCCGCTTGATCATCTTCCCCCGGGATGGGGTTTTATTTACAGAGCCACCAATAATATGTCTCCCATGGACACAATGCCTCCGGCAGTCAATCTCAGTTCTTACCATGAAGAATGTCAGAGTCAGGATGTTGTAATTGTCGGGAATGCTGCTGAAAAAGATTATATTCTTGCCGGAGCTGTGACAGCACACCGCAGTTTGACTTATTTTCAGGTACACAAAGAAGTCCGTCTCAGCGGAATACTGGTGCGTCAGCCTCATATCAAACCGGATGAAACACCGGAAAAGGTGGTTGTCCTCAGAGGTTCCGACTGGCGGAAACTTCTCCGGGATTATGCAAAACTTGCAGCGGAAGAAATGGGAGTCAAACCCATAAAAGCCGATAAAAATCTGACCGGTTACTGTACCTGGTACTACTATTATGCAGATGTGACCGAAGCTGATTTTCTGGAAAATGTGGATGTCCTCAAGACAAAAGTCGGCAGCGGATATTCACCTGCGGTGATCCAGATTGATGATGGATATCAGACGTTTCAGGGGGACTGGATGGATCAGGATCCCTCCTGGCCGACACCATTGCCGGAAATCGCCAAACGGATCACGGATGCAGGAATTACTGCCGGTATCTGGCTTATGCCCTTTGTGGCATCCACCGCCAGCCGGACATTCCGGGAACATCCGGGCTGGTTTGTGAAAAACCGTGCCGGAGAACCCCTTGTCTTTTCCGGATGGTCTCCCGCCCCGGATAATCTCTGGGCGTGTTTGGATGCAACATTGCCGGAAGTTCAGGAACATCTGAAAAATGTAGTTCTTCATTTTTACGGAATGGGATTCCGTTACTTTAAATTTGACGGATTGTCATTCGGTTTACCGGATGGCGTTTATTCCGATCCTGAGGCGACCCCGGTCAGCGCATTCCGTCTGGCATTGAAAACGATCCGTGAAACGGTTCCGGATGCAACGATCCTCGGCTGCTGTCCGCCTTTCATGGCATGTCTCGGCTATACAGATATGTGCCGGGTCAGTGTGGATACAGCCCGTTACTGGGTATGGACTGATGAGGGGTATCCGAACAACTGCGATACCTTCTCCTGCGGAATCAAAGGCTCGCTGCAGGGAACGGTTGCCAACTGGTGGAAGAATGATCTCTGGTTCCGTTCTGATCCGGATGTGATCATGGCTCGTGCGGATCAGGTGACTTATACCATCGGCGAAGCACGCCTTTCAGCCGCAATGGGGATTCTTACCGGAGTTTGTCTGACCAGCGATCATCTGGGCAGAATCACGCCGGAACGGATGGAAATTCTGGAACGTGCAGCCAAATACCGTTTGCGCGATGGTGTCCCTGCAGATGAAACAGCATACCGCTGGCCTTATACGTTTACCGGAACGGTCAACGGAAAAAAAGCTGCCTTGCTGATCAATATCAGCGACGGGGAAAAGAGCTGGAACTTTGCCGATTTCGGTTTGCCGGATGAATGTGAAGAAGTTTTGATCGGGCAGGGGATTGTGAAAAAATCTCTAACACTTCCCGCTCATGATGCAGCATTGATTATAAGCAAATAATAAAGGATTTACCGTTATGAAAAAATCCGGATTTACTCTTTCAAAGAAGATGGAACTCTTTGTGCCTGCAGAACTTGGAGCCTGCAGCTCTTATGCAAAAGATGAACTGATTCGACTGCTCGCCAAACTCGGAACAAAAACAACCGTTTCCGGAACTGTGAAAGGACTTGTATCTTCTCTGGTTCAGCCCGGAACTCCTGCCGGAAAAATCGGTGCGGCTCAACTGAAAAAAATCAAATTCAACGGGTTTGTCACGGATATTCAGGAAAACCGGGTGACTTTTGCCGCAAAAACGGAAAAAGGTTTGCTGAATGCGGTTTATACTCTGATCGAAGATTTGGGAATCAATTATCTGATGCCCGGTGAGAAAAATGAATTTGTTTCCGTTGATGCTCCTTTTGCATTGACATGCGGAACCCAAGTCAGAAATATGCTGTGCAATCACAGCGGCTTGACTTGTGAATTTGCCGCTGTTACCGAAAAAGATTACACCGGAGAAGAGTGGATGGAATATTTCTGCAAGATCCGGTTCGATTTCGTTGCCCGTCATGCAGGCGGAAAAATTGAAAATGACCCGAAATACGGTTTTGTTTTCGGACATGGCGGTCATGAATTTCACCATCTTCTCCCAAAGGAATTCAAGGAAAAACATCCTGAAACCTGCCGTCAGATTCAACCCGATGATTTTCTGGGACAGCGTATCAATGATGTGAATTTCTGTTATTCCAGTGAAGAAGCATGGATGGAAATCGAGAAGAATTTCCGGAAACATGCCGATGAATTCAAAGGGTATGATCATTTGATTCTGGAATTTGCCGATCTTCCCGGCGGCGGACATTGCCTTTGTGCAAACTGCCGTCATTACAGTGCCTCCGATGTTCAAGCGATCGTGATGAACCGGTTTGCTGAAATCGTGGAAAAACTGGGATTGAAAGCCACCGTTCAGATGAATGCATATCATGATACCATGATGCCGAGCTTGATGTTCCCTCCACGGGAAAATGTCCGCATTGCATTTGCTCCCCGTGAACGCTGCTGGGCGCACTCCCTGACCGATCCCGCATGTGAGCGCAACAAATTCTACCTGGAATGTCTGAAAGAATGGAACAAACATGCATTTCCTTACACGGAATACCGCAAGGGGGTCGGTTATTACACTGACCAGATCTTGTTCCGCGGGCTTTATCCCTTTACACCGGATGTGATTGCCGAAGACTGGAAATGCATGGCAGAGAACGGGATCAATGAATTTTTCACTCTTCAGGTGGGAGGACAGATCCTGCAGCCAGATTACAACCTGATGTTCCATGCGGCATTTCCCTGGGATCCGACTTTGAACGGAAAAAAATTCAGCCGGAATCTGGCATTGCGTCTCGGCGGAAAGAAATATGCACCTGTCATCGAAAAATATCTTCTGGCACGAGCCCGCAGTTTTACCGAAGCATTGAAATGGTGCGGCGTGGATAAAGATGTCTGTCATTTGGATTACCGTTGGCTGAAAGAAGATGAATCCGCCTTTTTCAAAGGTTTTGCTGCCCGCCTGCATAAGGCATCCGGAATGATTGCAAAAGCTGCTTCTGAACTCAAAGAAGGAATGAAAACAGCACCTGCCGGATTGAAGAAACTTTTCCTTTCCGAAGCTGCCCGTGCAGAGTTCGAATCCGGTGTTATGGAAGGAATGAGCCTGCAGCAGAAAGTCTTCTGCAAACTCCCTGCAGCACGTCGTACGCGCAATTTGAAACTGGTGAAAGAGTGCCGTGACGGTCTGATTGCTTTGGATAAGTTCCTGCGGGAAAGTATCAAATCCGGCGATAAAATCGGCATCGGGAAAAATGCCTATTACGGGCGTTTTGTTGACCCGTGGCTTTCTCAGGATATCAATAAGAAAGTCGCCTGGTGCGATGCTGTTTTGAACAAAAAGGATAAATAATGAGCGAAATAGCCGTCAATCTTGAAAAACATGTCCGTGCATTGACAGATGATATCGGACTCCGTCTTGCCGGTTCTGATGGAGAACGCCGCGCAGCGGAATATCTCCGGAATGAATGTTTGAAATACACTCCTCATGTAACCATTGAGGAGTTCCCTGTGAATGAACGTTATGTAACCTCCGAAAAGTTGGAAGTGAAGGTGAATGGCGAATGGAAAGAATATCCCTGTTCTCTTTTCAGTTCAGCCCCGTCCACCGATGGTGAAGTGAAAGAAGCGGAAATTGTCTGTTTTGATACTGCCACCGGATATCAGCGTCCGGACCTCTCTTTTCTGACGGGAAAAGCAGTGATTCATCTTGGCTGTCATATTGAAAATGAAGAGAATTACCGGCGTTTGATGGAGGCAAAACCTGCCTTTATTCTTTTTGTAGATACCCGTTATCCCGGAACCGTTCAGTTGGCTGATGGGTTATTCCCTGCTTATGTGAAAAAGTTCGGTGCCGTTCCCAGTTTGAATGTTGCCTACATGGATGCGTGGAACTGGGTGACTGCAAAGGCTCCCACGGCGCGCATCTGCGTTACCGGAGGTATCCGCAAGAGTACAACGACCGTTGTTGTGTGCGAAATTCCGGGAACTGATCCGGAAAGCGGGATCATTTATGCCGGGGGTCATCATGATACTCAGGCCGGAACTGTTGGTGCAGATGATAACGCAATCGGAAGTGCCGCAGTCGTGGAACTTGCCCGTATTCTTTCTCAGAAGCCCCATAAACGGACGTTCCGCCTGATCAGTTTCGGCGCAGAAGAACAGCTTTCCGTGGGCAGCGCATGTTATGTCCGTGCGCATTGGGATGAAATTAAAAAGAATGGTGTCTTCATGTGCAATTTTGATTCCTTCGGCAGTGCTATGGGGTGGGCGGAATTCACGTTCAGTTCAAACGATACCCTGCGGAATCTGATTGCGGATATTTTTCATAAAAATGATATTTATTATCTGGAAAACATTGCACCGTGTCCATACACAGATCAGTTCCCCTTTGCAGCGTGCGGAGTTCCGGGAATCTGGATTCACCGCAGAAACTGTACATCCGGATTGTTCTATCATCACCGTGTGGATAATACACCGGATAAACTTGGTTTTGAGGTTTCTGCTCCGCTTGTGGAAAGTGCCTCTGTGCTGATGAGTTATCTTGCAGATCAGGAAGATATTTCCGCTTATCGCGGAATTCCGGAATCTCAGCAGAAAGAGATTGATCAACTTTATAATACGGTTTATGCATTTTGAGTTTCTATCAAAAAAGCGCTGTTCCCCATACAGGTTGGTAAATCCTTCTGCTATTTCAACTTTAAGATGGCATTTCGATTTTTACATCGTAAAAATCGGAATGCCGCAAAAAGGTTTGGAAAAAAGGGGTGGAGTTTGAGGAGGGGAAAA
>JAFVTF010000030.1 GCA_017503375.1 Lentisphaeria bacterium
ATTTGGCTGAAAAGAGATTGCTGATGAGATGGAAATGGTAGTTTGAGCGTGGCTACTCAACGAGTAACCACCGAAAACGCTCCATTTTCTGATCACAGCAAGAATTTTCAGACATTTTTGAAGACTTTTGAAATTGCCTCTATATCATAAATTCCAGAACTGATGGTTGGATTCCCGGGTACAAGGGAAATCAACCATTTCTGTTTTGCGACGGGGGAAATTTGAAATGGCGATGATATTCCCGTGAAAAGAATTTAACATTTCTGTATCCGCATAATGTTGCGACTTCATTGATGGACATATAAGGAAGTTTCAGCAGGTTTTTTGCATAATTTAATCGCAAAGTGATGAGGTGCTGAATCGGTGTACAGCCGAACTCTTCCCGGAATTTCCGGATAAACGAAATTTTTGTCATACCAGCAACTGCGGCCAGCTGATCCAACGACAATGAATTCTGTAAATTATTTTGCATGTATTCAATAACAGAATGCAGCGAATGAGAGTGTGTGGTATTTTCGGAAAGAGACAACTGCAGAAGAAAACGATAACACTCCGTGGCAAGCCACTGTTCAGAAACACTTCCGGTTTTCACCTTTTTTCCAATTTGAAGAAGCAAATTTATTGCCTCACTGTCATCTGCTAAATGGAGCAGCTCACCGCTGCCGATCAATGAATGATAAAGCATCATTTGAAGCAATGTACCATTGGTAATTCCAAGCATAACTTTCTGCAAGCCTTGTTCTGAACTGGCAATAATCCGACAATGGCGCTCCGGGGAAATGATATACATTGTTCCAGGTGATAACAAATATTGGGAATTATCAGCATCAATCAGAGTGCCTTTTCCATGAACGATATATTCAAAACAATAAAGATCCATACAGCCGGGACAGGAGATTTCACAGGAATCAAAAACTGTGCTTTCTCCATAGAAGGCAATGACCATCTGCTTTTTCCGGCCCTGAAACGAAGAAGAAAACCAATAGTTTTCATCCCATTTTTTTGTACGGTTTTTACTCTTTTTAAAAACAAAATCCATCCGGAGCTCCCCGTGCACAGCTATGTTTTACAGTACTTTTTTAGAGGCAATTTCAAAAGTCTTCAAAAATGGCAGAAAATTCTTGTCGCGATCTGCAAATGGAGCATTTTCGGTGGTTACCCTGTGGGTAGCCACGCTCAAACTACCATTTTCAACCCATCAACAATCTTTTTTCAGCCAAATTTTGCCGGACTTTTGAAATTACCTCTTTCAGACAGCAGAAAAACTATCTCCAAAATACTCTACACTCAACCAGCGCTGATTTCAAGTATTTTTTCGGTTTACAGACTCAAAAAACGGTACAAAATCCAACAAAACACGGCAGAAGAGAGATAAATTCTGCAGATTTCCACCTTTTCAGCCGCAGTTTGTTGCGGAGAATATTTTTGTTTACAACGTGTTCTCCATTCTCAAAAGGTTATCCACTATAAACTTCACGATTTCCGGTTTGAATTTCGGGCGGTGCAACCCTGCACCAAACCAAACTTCGTAAAAACCGAATGCTCCGAAGTCATCACAGCAGAAAATATCGGGATATTGCCGGAACATCTCAGCGGTCGGATAATAGCCGGCGTCGCCATTTGCAACACTGACAGCCATCGGGAAGGATGCATTTGCTCCGCTGCAGAGAGCTTCTCCCAATGCCAGGAACGGTTCACCGGGAACCGCACTGACAGAAATATCCCCCATTTTAAGGACTTGAAGATCGCGAAGAATACGGAACTCTTTTCCCTGTTCTGCCAGAACAGCCATTTCGATCATCCGGTCATGAGTATAGTGCAACAGAGTTTCAAATGGACTGGGAAGTTTTTTCAGCAATTTTGCCGCAGTTTCACGATAAACCTCAGCCTCCACAGGTTCTGTTGGAAATTCGACAGTCTGTAAAGCAGCTTTTACCGGAAAAAGGGAAATTTCCCTGAAGGAATCCAATCCAGCTTCCAAATCATCAACATAGCTGCTTCCGATTCGCTCCAAATTCTGTTCCATGGATTTTTCCGAAGCTGTTGCCCAGACTTCAATAGGGATATCATTGCCTTCATCATCCTGCCAGATCACATTGATATCTCCTGCTGTTCCGTAAAGGAAAAATGGGATTTCTGCCAGTTTTCGTTCCTTGATTTTGGCATTGGCATTTCCCATCCAATCCGCTGAAACCAGTTTTGTTTCATTAAAAACCACGCCATGCATCGCATGATTATGGAGCAGAACTTTTACGGACCCGTCTTCTCTGACAAATTTGACAAAACGGATATCCGGGTCAGTCGATTTATCCTGGCCGGTTGTTCTTCTCTGACCGATGATATTCCTGATGGGTGCTTTCCCGGCAAAAGCATGCACAAATTCTTCATTGCCAAGAGCATCGATCAATGTCCGGCGGATCGTCTTACGCCAATTATCCCGAAACATACAGTCCGGTTCCCCGTAACCGACATCACAGGAGGCAATGCATGGTGCCGAATGGGTATGAGTTCCGAGGAACATGATGGATTCCGGATAAAGAGCAAATTCACTTGCCAGCTCCATCCTCAAAATCCGGCAGTTCAGTTCATCGCTGGCGATCGTATCTGTAACGATGATCACATTGCGCCGATTCCCGTCATTTACCGTCAGTACCCGGCAGTAAAGCGGGTCCCGGAGTCCAATATTCCGTCGTCCGAGAAAAGGTCCATAACCGCCGAGTTCTGAAAATAACGGTACTTCTATAATATTTTCTGCTGCACCGACTGTTATCATTTTGTGTATGCTTTCATAACTTTAGCAAAGGCTTCAACCAATTTATCCAATTCAGTACGGTCACTCATCAGCCACTGGATACCAAGCAGAATAATCCGATTCCTGATAATATCACGGACAACCTCGTGACTTTCAACACGGTATTTCTCCGGAGACACATTCCATAGATTCTGTTCGTAAGTCACAGCTCCCCATCCGCCGAAAACCTCATTTGCCCCTTCTGCGTTAACAGCTGCAATGACCTCTGCTTTGGTAAAACCCGGTTTCAGCATTTCCGGATCGACGGTAATACCAAAGACATAATAACTCTGCATGGTTGCACAACGTCCCGGAGACTGTGTTTTAAGCCCGGGGATCGCTTCCAGTTTTGTTCTCAGATATTCTGCATTTTCTGCACGGTAAAGTGAATCAGCCTCTAAACGATGGAGCTGGTCAAGCAGAATTTGAGCCTGAAATTCAGTTGCACGGTAGTTATGGCAAAGCAAATTCATTGCCGGGGGCCCACCGGCAACTTCGCCACGTTTTTTTCCGGGAGCATAACCAATGTGTTTCAGACGGCTGATCGTTTCAAAAAGGTTCTGATCATCTGTTGTACAAAGTCCGCCTTCGCCGGATGTCATGATCTTGGACTGCTGAAAACTGAAACTTCCAACTTTTCCAAAGCTGCCGACACCTTTTCCGTTCCATTTTCCGCCGTGAGCATGGGCGCAGTCTTCAATAACGGCGATTCCGTGTTTGTCGGCAATGGCACAGATTTTATCCATATCTGCCATAGAGCCGAAGAGATGTACCGGAATAACTGCTTTTGTGCGGGGAGTAATAGCGGCTTCAAATGCTTCAGGATCAAGACAGAATGTGTCTTTTTCTCCATCGACAAAAACGGGAGTTGCTCCGAGATATACCGGTGCCATTCCTGTAGCCATCCATGTCCAGCTGGGAACGATCACTTCATCGCCGGGACCGATCCCGAGAGCGGCAAGAGCACATTCCAATGTAGTCGTTCCATTCGCCATGAATATACCATATTCTGAAGTATGGTATGCAGCGAACTCTTTTTCAAACTGCCCCTCGATCGGGCCATAAAAACTCCAGTTTGCACTCATGTAGATTTCCCGCAGTTTATCCCCTGTTTCCGGATAGACCGGGGGCCACGGTGCAAATGTTTTCGGTTCAGAAAAGACAGGCGTACCGCCATTGATTGCTAATGTATTCATCAGCTCACTCCTTAGTTTATGAAATTACCTCATGTTTATTATTTGTTTTTGATTTTCTTGCGATGTGCATTGAAAATTTCTGCGATCTTACGGTACTCTTTTTCTGTAAGAGTCCGGTAGTCTGCTGCAAAGAAATAACGGTTCCGGCGTAAAAATTCTGCATTGTAAATTGTCGGTATCCCCATTTCTGCACCAACATCCAGTGAATGAAGATAATCCGGATCCAGATTGTAGTTCATCTGACTGTCTGTGTCAATCAAAACATAGGGATTGGTTACTTTGAATACAGAATGCCGCCAATGCATGGAATCTTCTGTTGTCAAACGGTAAGTAAACATATCAGCCAACCGCACCATATCCGAAAATTCATCCAGGTACGGATTTGCTGTAAATGTTGAAATGCAGACATCCGGCTTGGCTTTTTTGGCCTCGGAATAGAAGATCTCTAAAAATCGTTTCTGTAACTCCAGCCCCCAGATATTGCCATAATTTTTCAATCCGTCCCCCACCGGCAGGGCCATTAATCCGTCAATTTTCACCCCGTCGGCATTCAAACAGCCCGGATCTGAAGAAAAATAACGGTAAACCTTTTCCCGGAGGCGTTTTTCATATTTCGGATTGCTCACATCACCGGCAACGATTTCTCCATTGCGTGTAATGGCTTCATCCACAGGGATGTCTTCGTTATGCCATGCAAGCCCCCAGAGAAACACCCGGATTCCTTTCTGATGACAGCGATCGATCCATCCGCGCAGATCCTTCCATTTTTCCGTATCAGGATCAGCTGCAACTTTTGTTTTCTGCCACTTGTCATCAAGAATGATAATTCCCGGTTTTATATCATGATCCGACAATTTTGCCAACCAACGGTCAGCCCAGTATTCGCTTGCAAATTCCCCCGGATTGCCATCCGGAACACGATGATAATCAATTTCTTCCTTGAATGCTAAAGCCGTCTGATCATCCCACATGCAATATATCGGCTCATTCCACCATGATGCAATTTTATGTTTTTTCGGACGTGGAAGCAGTTTTTCGGTATAAGCAAATTTCAGCGCTGTTTCCAAAGTATTTTCGACCTTATCAGGGAATGTAAAAACCAGAACAGGAGAGGTCCAGTTACCTTTGATCGGTCTTCTTCCGTAGTAACTGAGGGCAAAACCTCCGGCCCTAACAAGATCTCCATGATAATCAGAGGGTGAAATCAAGACTTCCGGATTCCATATCATTTCATCCCAAAGATATTCGCCCGGTTTTGCAAATGCGGCAACCCCCAGCAGGGTTTTATCTCTGCGGTCATGCAGCCCCATGACATGCGGGACAGATGCCAGCGCGTGAAGTCCAGTATTAGGACTGCTGTCGTTTCCATTGGAAATTACGACTCTCGAACACGGATGAAACCATTGCTGTTCCCGGAAATTCGGAGCTGCTGTATATACTTCATCGAAGTTCCCGGCAAATCCATATTCCCTGCCCTGATAGCAGCTGCGGAAAAAACGGACATCTTCCAAATTCCCTTCGCCTTCCAGTTCATGATACCAGCAGAATGCATTGGGAGTCACCCGGAGACAGAATGTTTTTTTCTTCCAGACAGCGGAATTTTCACTCCGTTTCAGCAGAAGGTCACCGTTATCCAATGTTTGGATCTTCCATTTTTCTGTTCCTGAAACATCTTCTTTTTTATCAGAAACCGTACAATCCCCTCCGGCGATCATGCCAAAAAGTCTCTTTGTGGTTTTACAGAAAAAATAACTGGGCTGCGGTGGCAGCGCAAGTGTCAATTTCCCATAGCGGTTTTCGACAATGATCAAGTCATCCTTAAATTCAAAAGTCGGCTGTTTTGGTTTCATATTGCTTGTCTCCGGCGAGTGGTTAGAGAGTAATATTATTCAAATGTTTTAATGTAATGCTTTTCATTTTTTCTGTTGCATCACAGATTTCTCCGCAGTAGCAGCGGAAAGCGGGGATTTTCCTCTGACCCACAACAAACTTTTTCAGAATGTCATAACCGGATCGGCGGAGTTCCGAATTATTTTCTGTCAAACGAAGCAGAGAATGCCATGCGGATGACACAAAAAAGAAATCATTGCTGTTTTCAAAAAGATTGCAAAGCAAAGGAAAACTTTCTGTATCATTCAATCTGCCCAACAGGTAAGCTGCAATTGCTCCATGCGGCTCCCGGATTGGTTCGTTCCTCAATGTTTCCGAACGGTTTTGATCCTGATTTTCAGCCAGTTCACGCAACACTTCCAGAGCGTGTTTATCATATTGCAGTGCCAGTGCAAATGCTCCATGAACCCGGGCAAATCCCGGTTCTTCCAACAGTTCATAAAGAGGTTCTGTTATACCTTTCAAATATGCAGACCAAATGGCTGTTCCAGGGTTTCTTTTCCTTAAATTTTCTTTCATTTCCACGGGATCTGTAAGCCAAAGATCTGTATTTTGTTTAAGTAACGTCTCTCGTTCCGGCAAGGGATAAAAAGCAGTAATCTCCTGAACAGAAACTTCTGAAAGAGAAATCTTTTTTTTCACAGCGATCACCGCAGCAGTTCCGGCAACAGTTCCAAGATGTTTCATACATCCTTTCATCCGAACGCCCTGTGCAGCCTCATGATCCGCGGATATCAATCTCCCGGCAGCAATAACGCCTTCTATTCCAGCAGGTAACAACGCCCCGAACGGAATCGCTATGTTAAAGTGAGTTCCCCATTGGAGTGCCGTAACACAGAATAAATAAAAATCTTCTTTTTCAAAAACAAGGTCTATCGTATGGGTATCAAAGTTTGCATATTCCCATGCAATCGGATTTTCAGGCTGTTTATTGTGAATAATATCGGAGAATCGTACGGTTTCGCATCCACGGAGATGCCGTCCTTCCCGAAGTCCAAGCACAGGTGCCGTAAGAAACCGTTTTTCTTCTTCGCAAAACATTTCCGGAATTTGTGCAGCAGCACTTTTGAGACACTCCCTGCTTAAATTCTCCGGATCATCCTGATCGACATATCCGGCATCTCCGCCGAAGTTCCATAAAGAGTCATCGGCAAGATAAGAATAAATTCTGGCATAAGGCTGACGGATTCCATCTTCAAGAAACTCCGCCCCGGCAAGAGCCAGAACGATTCCGTCTGCAGTTGAATCAATTACCACTGCAGCTGCCGCTTCATGATTACCCTGTGGATCATGCCATTTCAAACCGGTGACACGGTTACTGTCAGAAAGAACGCCAATAACAACAGCCTGATAGATGATCTCAACGCCATTTTTTAACAGTTCCTGTTCAAATGCTCCTTTCAGCAGCTCTGTAGAAACACAATTTCTTTTCAACGGAAGCAGAAAGCCGGAATTTTCCTGACGGTCAAAGACTTTTTTATCGATCTCTTCAGAAAGATCAATGAAATTGCGGTCATAGTAAGGAGCAATAGCCCCGTTTGTGCCAATGCCTCCGCAGGCTGTGGTCTTTTCAAGAAGCAGCACGTTCATTCCCTGTTTTGCAGCAGACAATGCAGCAAAAACTCCGGCAGTTCCCGCCCCTGCAACAATGATATCATAACGCATCATTTCAATGCCTCCATAATACCGGAATCCATGGCAAGCAGCGGATCGGAATATCCCTGACTGAAAAAGCGATCTTTTTGCTGTGAAGAATCCGTTATTTCATAAAATTCAGGTGCGATAACCGCAATTTTCCATTTGAAAAGCGATTCAGGACGCTTTCTCCAGAACGCTTCTATCTTCGCTCTGGCGCAGGCATAGTCTGTTTCAGGAGAAATCGGATAGCGCAGGACAGCCTCGGAAGGAAAACGCCCCGGCAAAATTGTCGGAAGCTCTGCTTCATCATTTAAATATTCTTCTGGAATAACTGCATTATCCTCACCATGAAGAATCGCATTGAAATATTTTTTTCGTACCGTTCCGGATGGATTCAGAGTATCAATAATCTGATCGGCTGAAATATTCCACTTTAAAGCACCGCTCATGACACAAACAGGGTGTTTTTCAAGAAGAACTGTCTCCAGCAGAACATTGATTTTGTGTTCCAGAATAAAAGAACAAAGCATCGGAACCAAAGCTGCAGGATGAATTTTTCCATCGTGTATTGCATTATGTTTTTGCAATACAGAATAAAAATCTCTGGCAAGCTCTGTCTGGAGCTGTTCCAGACGGCTGATTTTCGTGCAGAATGTGTCAGCGAACTCGTGTCCGGGATTGATTCCCGGATCAACGACGAGGACATCAGATGAAGCTGCAGCATAACCGATCCCCCAGAAAGTTGCTCCATAAACAAAAGTTTTATACTCACTCATCAGAATAAATCTTTCCGGTTGATCATATCAAGATACAGTGTTGCCGTCCACCCGTAATCATGAAAAACCTGATGGTAGAAATTAAATGGTCCCGGCGGCATTTTTCCTTTTCGCTCCAACTGAAGCGGAGAGACCTCTTTCCGGTCATCATAAAACTCAAAAAATGTTCCGTATTTCAGATAATTCTGTTCAACTTCTGCAATTGTATCACGGACTATTTCCCGTGCCAAATCATCATAACCGTAACGTTTCAATCCCAGAACAATGAGATAGTTTACGTTGATCCATACCGGACCGCGCCACATATCTTTCTGATATGCATGAGTATTGGAAGCAGAAATTGACGGGATCCGAAATGGAGTTCCAAATGTTTTTGGATTCTTCAGATGCTTCACCATAATAGCGGCTTGTTCCGGTGTTGCAGCTTTGCAATAAAGCGGCAGAAAACCGGCACTGGAAAGAATATTGGTTCGCTTTTGAGCAACGACATCATAATCAACAAACAGTCCATCCTCTTCACTCCAGAGACGTTCCCGTATCAAAGAGCAGATGCGTTCATAATGTCCAAGCCAGAAATCACGTTCATCAGGAAGCAATTCGGCTAGAATTTCACATTCTCCGGCAAGATAGGCATTGAAATCCGGTGCATCAAGCTGAATCGCTCCATCAAAACGTGGAGAATTATCCATCCCGCTTTCACCGCTTCTGCAGGTTGTTTCTGTCCCGATTTTCCATTCGACCAATCCTGCGCCATCGGTATCGCGGTTTTTCATGATCCAGAGAATATACTTTCTCAACTTCGGAGTAACTTCTGCCAGCCAACTGGTATCATGTTCAATCTCATCAACAAGCTTGATCCCGAGTCCCAGGATCGGTGCTTGAGTATGAGCACTGACCGTCGACGGATCGCCGCAATGCGGAATAAAACCATCTTCCTGCTGCATATCAAAAACTGCAGATATCATTTCTCTGGCAATATCAACACGATAGTGCCGCATTCCTGCTGCATGGAAAACGGAATCCCACAACCACATCATTTTATGCGGCCAGCGATTGGGTGTGCTCCAGAAGTGAGAAATATTTCCTTCCGGAGTATAAATCTGCGTTTTTAACTGGGAACACGCTTTTGCGGCACATTGACTTGTTGATTCTGCAAGCCCGGATGGCAACTCTATACGTTCCAGGAATTCAGCACGTGCTGCAATAACAGAATCAATATCATAATCCAGATACTCTTCTTTCAGATATCCTCTGGCACAGAACAGCGTTCGTTCCCCTTTTGCGCGAACATCAAAATATTCCTGATTTTTAAGAGCAAATTCACCATCAAGCAGTAAATGATGAGCATCAATCAATACTCCACGGGAAATCTTCCCGCCGGAAAAGAACATGAAATAATCTCCGGTCAGTTCAATTTTATCAGGAAGAGAACCTGTGTAGATAATCTCTGCATTGGCATCTTCTGCCGGATTTTTTACTTCAAAGATATATCCTTCCATTGCTGTACGGAGACATAATCCTGCCTCGTAATCAGTCTTTCCGTCTATTCCTGAAAAGGTCAATAATTGACCATATCCCCAAACTGATGGACGATGAATCATTTCTATAAAATCCTCAACATTTAGAAATTCAGTTCATTTGCCAGTGCATCGCGAACATTTTCAGTCTGTTTTTCAAGAACTGCGGCGAAACCTTCCGGTAATGTAAGATGAACAATGACTTTTCCGTCAACAGTTTCAAATTTTACCTGATTTGCTGCCGGTAAACTTTCCACACCCTCTTTATTATAAATATAAATCCTGGGTTCTGCATTGGTTCCGAAACTGTATTTCCCGGAGCGTTTTGTGACAATTCGCTCTTCACCTTCCACACATCCGGCATAAATATTCTTGATTGTGATCGGGAACATGCGGGCGTAGATGGTCGGCGCAGTCGGGAGTTTGCTGGTCAGCCAGTAAACATAGGTCAAGCAGCCGTATTCCAAGTTGTCCATAACATTTTCGTACATATCTTTCGGAGTGTTCCAGGCATTTTTTCTGGTTTGATAACCGGGATAGTATCCGAGATTTACCGGATGAGATGCGTGCTGAGTTATGGGCAACTGATTGTAGGAAGATTCTGCAAAACTATTGCTGGTCGGGAGAATAGACATCTGTTTCCGTGTGGTGGGCGTTCCGTTGAAGAACATCATCCCGCCCCGGCTGGTGATGAGTTTGTTCAATTCGACAGCTGCATCGGAAGAAAGTACTGCCAAATCAGCTTTTTTCTTCGCAATTTTCCAGGTCTTTTGATCAATATCCACTGTACGGTTATCCCAGCGGTCGTAGGTCCAACGACCGTAAAGAGACCAGAAGCTGTAACAGAAGGTGTCAAAGTAAATCGTTTTGATTCCGCTGTCCATTGCTTTGTTGACCAAATCAACCAGGAGTTTGTAATAGCTGTTTCCAATCATCGGATAATGGAGATTGATATAACCGACAGGAGTCTTATCTTTACTTCTGGAAATTCTCTGTTTCGGTTTTCCATTGGCATCAATAATCACACTGTCAGCATAGGGAACAGAATCTTTCAATCCCTGAGGAGGTGCGCCGAAAACTGTCTGGATTCTGGCAACGACAGAAAGATCTGGAGACCATTTTTCAACTTTTTTGGAAGCATTCAGAAGTTTTTTCAACTGGTGGTCCCGGGAAATGTAATCTTTCATAAAGTTTCTTGAACCGGGAGTGATCCAGAAGGAGGGCTGTCCATACCATGTGTTATTGGTTCCTCCGATATATTTTCCGCCAAGATATTTGACAACCGCATTTTGCAATATTTCAGGCGTATAGCTTGCGACCTGCGGGTGCGGACAGGTGCAGAAAACAAGGTTGCCGTCAATCTTTGTATTAAGTTTCCAATCGCGGCGGAGCTGGTTGATGAAATCCCAGTAATCTCCATTCCCGATGGGATAAAAGCTGAATTCAAAGGTGTAGCTGTCATTGGACGGCAATGCGAAAGAACGGTTTTGTACAGCACCTCTTCCAGTAGATTTTTTCAAAGCTGCCTGCAGACGATAGAAGTCATCTTCCAAAACCATCGCCAGCGTTCCATTGGGATTTTCAAAAAGAATGGAAGAGTTTTGCGCAGGAGAATCCGGAACAGGAGCGGAACCGGGACGGTAGCAGCCCGCGATGCGGACATTGTCCTTTTTCGGGATCCTTGCAGGAGTCAGAATATTATCAAATGCAATGGCAAGATCTCCGTTCGTAATGTTTTTATAAGTATCACGAACAATCAATTTGTGTCCTTCCGCCTGAATTCTGCGGTGCAGTGTATAATATTTGCACTTGAAATCAACAACCGTTGCGGTACCGTCTTTACTGACTTTTACGCTGTTTCCGGGAATCAGGTACCAGCCCTCTTTAGGCATGTGGGGATAGGAAATTCTGGTTCTCAATGCATAACTGTTGCCCGGGAGTGTAATGGTAAGTTCCCCATTATTTTTCACATTCCAGGACCATTTCGGAACCGGCTGACGGTTCACAGTGTCCAAAAGTTCTTTTGGAGCAGCAACAGCGGATAATGCGCTTACGGCTGCAATAATACCGGTAATTTTCAGAAATTTAAACATAAATATCCTTTCTCCTTAATATTTATGAAGGTGTTATGAAAGTGTTATGAAGGTGTTGTAAAAGTAACAATCACGTTTTTTTTCAAAGACCGAGATCCGCCCCGGCTCCGGCAAATGTCCCGTCGGCACTCCAATACTTCCGATCGGTCCCACGCTGGTAAACAGATTGGAATGTGATCCATTCCACATGACCATCAACCATACAGAAGTTGGCACTGTTATTATGGTGATCTCCGATGTTGTTGTTTACGACTCCTGCTGATTTACGGGCATTGATATTATAAGGAAAGATGTTCCAAACCACAGCAATACGCACGATTCCGGAATATACAGTAGCAATGTTTGTATCGCATAACTGTATCAATGTGGATGCTGTTGTGATTTTTGAAGTTTTGATATTGTTTTTATCATAAAAAAGAGTCTGCAAGCCATAGCTTCCATAATCGGTGGACAATCTGAACTTACTGTCGGCAGTAGCACATTTGAATACATTATTTTTGAATGCATCTACTGCATCGGCAGTTCCCATGGTATCATATCTTTTGCCTCCGATATAAGGAACGATTTGTGTACTCCATGACAAATGCTGTCTGTTTCCGACCATATACCCATTTTTTTCATCTGAATACATAGCTGAAGCAACACCGAGCTGCTTCAGATTGGATTTACAGGTAGCTGCACGTCCGGATTCCCGTGCATTGTTCAATGCGGGAAGCAGCATCCCCGCGAGAATAGCAATGATCGCAATGACTACAAGCAGTTCAATAAGAGTGAAGCCATACAATCTGTTTTTTCCTTCAGAACATCTTTTTGTTTTTTCATTGTTCATGATCTTTTCCTTTCATTGTAATTTAGATTATGAATCTGAAGTCTTGCTTTACAAATTCTGTTCTTCGTTCCTTTGAGATAATATAACTGTACCGAAAGTCATTTGCAAATGTTTTCAGGTGCATTATATTATCAAAACATGGACACTAAATACACATTTTTTTCGTGTTATCCGTTGATTTTCCGTCCTTTTTCCATGAGCTCAAAAATGATGTTTTTGCAGACTTTACGGGGGTCTTCGGAATCCGGAATATCTTCCATAAAATCCCATAATTTTCTACGGGAAAGAAAATCTTGAGCCGCTGCTGAAATATCCGGAAAAACTGCAACACCTTCAGCCAGACAATTTTTCGCCGTACCATAACCGATATACAACGGATCCATTCGTTCCTCATTGTCAAAAGCGAACTTAAGGTAACGTCGGAAATGATCAAGACTCGGTTTCAGCATCAATTCACGGTACAGCCGGTTCTGTTCCAGAAGAAATGGATCTCTGAAAAATTTTTCCAGAGGAAAATCCTGTTCATAACAGAAAACCGGTTGAGGATGTTTCCGGAGATACTGTTCAAGTTCTGTCATCTCATACGTTATAGTTTCACCATTCATAGCCCGCGCCAGAATTTCAAAAGAATTCTCAAAATTGACAAAACCCGGTTCAAATGCTTCATAACAAATACCTTGCAGTCCCAGGTCCCGATAAAAATTCAAATCTTTCAGGTAAGAATCTGTCCCATGCTGAAATGTCCCGTAATAACTTTGCATCATAGCATTTTCATGAATATAAACTTTTCCCGGGAATGCAGTACTCCATTCCCGCAGACGGTTTGCATGATAACGGGAAATCGTTCCGGCATCCGGAACGGTATGACCTGATGCATTATCCATACAAATACTTGTGCAGGTGTCCTCATCCGTATCCAGCGGGAATGAGGGCGACCGGTAAAAGGTATCATACATGATATTGCTCATTTGTTTGAACGCAAATCGATTTACCGGGATATTGTACCGCATGACATAGACATCTGTTTCAAATCTCAACTCCGGACGGACATCGTGCACCGCTTTCACGAAACGGTCGACAAACGGCTGCCAGCGTTCATGCTCCGGAAGTTTTCGGCAGGATTCACATTGGCAAAACATAATTCCGTCTGCCGCTCGCATATGGACATGTTTGATTTGCGGCGGAAGTTCCTGCAGCCACCGACGCGCACCATATTCATAAGCCTCAAGACACTCCGGAACAGCAGCGCACGGATAGGTTTCACATTCCAGCTTTACGGTCCACGGCGTTCCATCTTCTTTTTTAGCGAACCATTGAGGTTTCCAATCACTGTAGGAAAGAAAGGTTCTGGGACCGAATGTCATCAGGATGATATTTACTCCGGCAGATTCACATTCAGCTGTCAGTAAATCCTGATAACGTTTCCAGCCGTAATCGTAATGAAGAATAAGAGTATTCAAATTCAGCCGTTTCATCCGTCGGATAAAAGTCCGCAACTGCTCCGGAGAGTGACGGAGTAAGCTCTCACACATATTAAAGCCGCGAATAGAAAATGGTGCATGATTCATCTTGTTTGCTCCTCTGTTTTACCTAAGTTCCAACAGCAGGGTTTCACCCGGCGTCAACTCAACAGAAATATTGTCTGTATTGATTCCGATAATTTTTTTCTTACGCATATCCCAAACAGTTTTAGGTTCGGGCAATGTAATATTTTTGACACCTGCCGATGTTCCGAGAAGCATCAGTGCACTTTTTGAAACGGAAAGGACATCATTGCTATGCGTATATAAAAACACACCGGATTCTTTCAGGATCTTCCGGAAATTTTCCGGCTGAACATCAGCTGTTCCAAAATAAATACTTCTCCAGCTTTCAAACCTTTTTTCTATTTCAAGAGGTTCAAATCCTGGGACGATTTTTCCGGGAATAAATCCTTTTTCGGTCAAATGCGGAAATTCCTGTTCCGGGGTCATTCTGATATCAAGCTGTGTCAGTTCCCGTATCCCTTTTTCCGTAAACTCTTCATTCAGAACAGAACCTGCCCCCCAAAGCCAGATGATCGTCCGGTTATCACTTTTCAGTTTCTCCAAACCGTTTCGTGCTTCCCGACTGAGAGCAGCTCCACTCATGATCACGAGTACTTTATATTTTGACAATGTTTCATAATCCAGATCCCCACTGGTATAGAAGTCAAAAGGCGCCCCGGATTTTGTCAGAGAGGAGAATGCAAGTTCCTGAACTGCAACTTCGTCAATACAATTTACAGTGGAATAGTTTGGACGGCTCATTCTGCCTGCCGGATCGAGAACAACGGCTACTTCCGAGACCCGTTCCTGCGGCAGTTTCAAATGATTTTGATAAAGCTGACGGGCTTCGGCAATAATTCCCTGATAGATCGGAGAACGGAACATTCCGCCATCAATATCCATATACCATAATCCCGCACAATGGGTCATCGCGTTGCCGAGTTCCCGGTACATCATATTCTGCGATTCTTCCACCGTATCTCCCATGATCCGTTTTCCATTATAATCATGATAACTGCCAAGATGAGTCCGGTCATCCGCTTCGTCTACAAACATTTTTCCATGCTTTGCCAAAGAAGCTGGGAATGCCCGGAAATAAGCATCTTCTCCGGGAAGTCTTCTGCTGTATACATGAGGGCTTGCAAGCATATCAACATTTGGACTGCGAAGCAGCTGATCCACAGCAAGATGCATCAAATAGGGATTGTCGCTGTTTTGAAAATATCCGTAAAATGCGATTGCAAGATAATCTGTTTCCTGTTTTACAATATTGCAGAAGTAATCGATGGCCTCCGCTCCGGCACTGAAGTAGCACTTCCAGAATTTTTCACCGCGCTGATCCGGCGGTGGGATCGGCGCTCCATAGCGTTTTTCCATTGCCTTGCTGCCGCCGGGAATCGAATAGGAATACCATACATGCCATTCGCCGCAATGACCGGCAGCAATCTGGATTCCGCCGATCCTGTCCGCCCACGGCATGGACTTGAAATGTTTAAGCAGCTGACGGAGTGCCTCTCCGGCTTCTTTTTTCCATTTTTCTGAAGCAAAAGAAACATTTTTCGGAATATCTCCTTCCGGTTCTGCATAACTGATGCAATCATCTGGATTCTTTTCCAGCCACCAGGACGGTGCGGAAACAAAAATGCGCGGGGCAAGCCATCCGTCCGGACAATGTTTCGCAAAAAGTTCCATCTGCTCATCAAACCAGCTGAAATCATATTGATTTTCTCCGATCCAGTAAGGATGATTCATTGGAGTACGAGTCCAATAACAGGTAAAAAGGCGGATTCCGGCGGAATAAAGATCCGTAAGATCTTCCGCATTCAGCTCCCGCATCCAATACATCACAGGAACCTCTAAAACACCATCTCTGTACAACGCTGGGATTCCGTTGTTTTGTTCCACAGAAAAAACACTCATCTTTGTACACCTTTCAGATTTATTGCTTTCTATTCTGAACTTCCGCGCCCTCTGGCAATAATCATTTGTAATATAAAATACTCAAAAGTGAATGTCAAGATTACGAAGGTGCATTTTAATATCAAAAATGGGGCAGAAAAGATATTGCAATATTATACACAACTTTGAGGTCGTTTTCGGGAGAACATCCCGCAAAGATGCTTTTGTATCTGCTTTGAAATGGTGGCAACCAGTTTGATTGCATATATCTTTTTCAAAGAAGCTGTCGGACTGAGAATTTGGCTGGCTCGCGGAATAATCACCATTGCAAGTATTGTGTTGACATTGGACATTACCAATATATCAAACTGGAAGTTTTCTGGCGGCTCTTTTCTGGTATTGGCAGCGTGCTGCTGTTGGGGATTGGAAAATAACTGTACGAAAAATATGTCAGAAAAATCACCGGCACAACTTTCTTTATACAGCATGATTTCCGGGATAAAATACATCCGGCAAGTGCCGCAAAGACCGTGTTTGTTTTTGGAAACAATGAACTCCACCGGTGCACCCAAATCCG
>JAFVTF010000005.1 GCA_017503375.1 Lentisphaeria bacterium
CGCACAAAGCAAGATCATTTTCAAACAGTTTTACATAAAAATTTTCAAACTCATGTTCTGCAATAACTTGAGTGCGTACTTTGTTCATAACGCAGTATTGACTTACCTTGCAGACAAATTCATAAGCCAGGTCCCGGTTTGCCGGAAGATAATATATTTCAAACTCGTCTTCATCAGAATCAGAATTAAAATAAAATTCTCCGATATGGTTGTGACGCCATTCGCAAATCAGCTCCCAACACATCCCCGCGAACCCCAACGGAAACAATAATGCTCCGACAAACATCCAACTGAAAAGTTTGCCCTCTTTTGCCAGAAGAATGATAGCAGCCGCCATAATAAGAATATTCAAAACCAACACCATATAGGCAAGGATCAATTTGAATACCGGCGGTTTTTCGGGAGCAGATTCGTAAAAATTGGCATAAACATTCTGCAAATCAACATTTTGTTTCCAAGTAACTTTTTTCCGTTTTTGAACTGTGATATGAAGTTGTTTTTTGTCTTCATCCAGTTCGTAACAGCGAAGTTCTTTGCCAATTTTCAGAGTAAACTTTTCCATTGTCTTAATTTTTCCAATCATCATACACTTTTTTTATTCCGATAAAGCATCCGACAGATAACACTCCCAAGCCGACCTGCAATTTGAAAGCGTGGTGAACTCGCGGAACATTATATAACGCTCCATAAATCGCTGCTCCGGCAAGGCATATACCGGCGATACCGAGCAAGATCATTAAAAGCAATTTTATGGATTTTTTCATTGACCATACTCCTTTGACGGTAATGATAAAAGAAACAATGGCATCCAGGGGAGCAAGCCGTCCGGATTATGGTTCAGCAAGCCCAATTGGAACGAAAAACCTTGCTCATCGGCTTTTTCTATCACATTGAATACCCCAAATTGGAATCCTTCATGGGCTTTATTGAAATAACCTATCTGAAGAATATTTGCGGTTTTGCGCCGATGCGTTTTCCCATCTCCCGAAATACTGGCATTCCGGTTTACGGCATCATTTATAATGCCGATACAAACGCCGTTGTTTTCCAAAAAAATATTGGCTGCACCGAGTGAAAAACCATAAAGAGAACTACCGCCGTTGAGCAATGATACGGCAGCACCATATTTATTATCAAAGAAATGAAAAAGACCGCAGCTCAAACCGTAAACGTTGTTTTGTCCATGAAAAAGTGTCGTCAGATTCAAGTTCAAGCCATAAATATCCACATCATTTTCAGCCGGAACCAATGAAACCGGCCAGACAGAAATCTGAACCGGACTCCATTTGACATCCAATAACGGCAGAGCCATCCGGATATCAGGCCATCCCCGTTCCGCTGCAGAAAGATGGAACGTTATAAGAAACATCAGAAAAAAAATCGTGAAAACTTTTTTCATAAAAATCTCCAATATGTTACTGCTGTCAATGATATCTGACCGGAGAATCAGGATATCTCAGACAAGCCAGGTAAAATATTCTACTGTTCCTCTTCTCCGGTTTCAAAATATGGATACAGAATCGGCAAAAAGGAAAGCTCACTATCCAGCTGATCATAAATTCCTGCAAGTCTATCTCTCTCCGGGGTCGATTTTTCCAGCAGATTTACTGCAATATCCCCCCACTCTTCCGCCCGGAAACAACTGAAATATTCATCGTAATTTCTGATTCCGATATAACGGAAGGAAGGCAGAAGCCATCCGTAACAGCGCAGCGGTACACCTTTTTTCCCCAGCAGCAGAGCATCCATACAATCAAGCTGCATGATCAATTCTCCCGCAATGGAATATTTTGCAGAAACTTCACGGCTCTTTTTCTGTTCGGAAGTGTTGAGTTTTTTCAATTCATCCACACCGGGTTTGAAATGTTTCACGTAATATTTTACCGCAGGAATCCGGAACTTCCGTTCTATTTGTTCAAAGCAGCTCATGGAAAGAAAAATCGGAGATTTACACAGAAAAGAGCGGATATTTTCCATGTTTGCCAATGCTTTTTCTGCGGCTGATTTATTCTTGTTTTCCACGGCAAAACGGACTTTCCAGGCAAGGAATTTTGCAGCGGCATAAAGCGGTCTCAATTCAATCAGTTCAATCACATACAACTCATGTTCCGGATAATCCCGTTTGACGGCGGGAAGCGGTGCGGAAAACATTTTTTCAAAATCGGACAGGACTGGATCATTTTCAAAATCTTTTTTCCATTTTTCAAGAAGAGCGGAATCATGTTTTTCAAAGGGTTCCGCAAGCATTTTTTCATATTCCGGATGTTCATTCCATTTCAAGCGGTCATACAATGCGGCAGTTTTTTTCCAGAATCCGGCATTGGGAATTCGCCCGCTCCGGTTCATTTTTTCAAACGATTCCGCAGAAAGTTCTCCATGAAGTCCGGCAAGTTCTTTCAACAGTTTCTCAGATTTTCCGGCTGCAGATTCTGCCATAAATCCGGTAACACCACAGGTGAGAAAAAATACGCCCAGCACAAACAGAGAACCTTTTCCGAACAGTTTCTGCCACGGGATTTTTGCGGCATTTTCAATGATTTTTGCACAGCAGAAAATCCCGGCGAACATTGCAATGAAGCCGAGATAACTCAGGAACACCATGGGTTTTCCCGCAAAAAACTGCGGCTGCGGAAATGCGGACCCTTTGAAAGAAATTCTGTTCATTGTCAGAAAAATAAAAATCCCCTGAAACAGAAGAATTGCACAAAGCACCCAGCAGCATGTTGCAGGAATCTGCCACTTCCACCGTTTGACAAAACGCAGCTCTTCCAGATACATTTTCCCGAAACGGATTCCGCAGAACAGAAGATAAAAGAACAAAACGAGTTCAATGATACCGTAAATTTTCCAGACACTTCCCCCGTTTTCCCGGAGCAATCCCGGACAATCCGGTGAAAAACCGCCAAGAAGAACGGCCCAGGATAACAGAATCCAGCTGCCGATCAGAAACAGTACTGTACTGAATAACGCGCCATGCGCCGGGGAATCAATATAAAAAAGTTTTTTAAGAAAATGTTTCATTGTCACTCCATGTTATCTTTTGTTTGCACGTTCTATAATATATTTCCGGGTGCGCCATTTCCCGGTCAGGAAATAAAAACCGCCGATCACAAAGGGAGTGAACCCTGCCAATGCGTGACCGTACCAGAATCCGTAAACGCCCATTCCAACCGTTATTCCCAGCAGCAGGGAAAGGCAAATTCGCATGAGAACACCATCCAGCAGAGCAACAGCCAGATTCAATTTGAAGTTTCCGGAACCGTTGATCAATGACATCATGGGCGGACGCAATGCCCCGCCGCCGAACAACAGCAGCAATACCGGAATATAGGTCAATGACATTTTCAGCACTTCCGGATCTTTTGTGAACATACCGAACACCCAATCCGGGCGGATCACCGTTACGGCTCCGGCAAGAACTGAAATCAGAATATTGATCACAAACGAAACCCTCAGAACTTTCGGAACACGGTCGTACTTTTCCGCTCCGATACACTGTCCGATCATGGAACTGCCGGCAGTGGACAATGCGATATTCACGATATTCACGATGCTGGAAAGTTTGTTTCCGACCCCGGTCATAGCTGCGGCAACCACGCCATAGGAGTTGATGTAAGAGTTGACGAACAACATGGAGAAACTGATTGCCGCACTCTGGATCACCATGGGAATCCCCAGTTTCAGAAGCGGACGCAACTCATTTCTGTCGATTGCAAAATCTTTCAGACGGAAATGAAAGCCGAACTGAACTCTGTGTTTATAAAGAAAAACCAGAGACCAGATGAAGCTGGCCGCCTGACTGATCACCGTTGCCAGAGCTACTCCCATAAGATCCCATTTGAACACGACAACGAACAGCAAATCCAGTACGATGTTCAGGATCACCGCAACAGCCACAAAAATCAGCGGGTGTTTGGAATCCCCCATCCCCCGGAGAATCGCACTGACTATGTTGTAGCCGTAAAGGAAAATCATTCCGGCGAAACAGATCCCGAGATAGGAACGTGCCATGGGAAAAGCTTCCGGCGGAGTGTTCACCCATCCCAGCATCTGATCCAATAAGAGAAAACCGCCGATACTGATCACGATTGCCGCCGCACCGAGAAATGTGAAAAGAGTTCCGATTGTTTTCCGGACACGTTCCTGCATTCCTGCGCCCACCAGCTGAGAAATAATGACCTGTCCGGCATTGGAAAATCCCATAGCGGCAAAACAGAGAAAATGGAGAATATCGGTTCCGATGGAAACCGCACCCAGTCCGTCTCTGCCGACGGCATGGCCGATGATGATCATATCGGTAACGTTGTAAAGTGTTTGCAGCAAACTGGATAAAAACAGCGGAGCGGCAAAAGTGATCATAGTCAGAGTCACGCTGCCGGTTGTAAGATCCCGAACGATTTTATTTTTTTCTGCGGACATATTCTCTCTCATAAGTTGTTTGATCTGAAAGGCATAATATACTTTCAAATCAAAGTTTTTTCAAACAGAAAAAAATATGATCGTTGAAAAACCGCAGTTTTCTCTGCAACATCAGTAATCTTTACTTGAAAAATCAATCATTATGGAGTAAATTACAAGACTAAATTCCTATTAAAGAAAAACAAAATCGGGAGCTGTAAAAATGGCAGAGAAACTTGCTAGAGACACCTATCTCACAAAGAACACCGGAAACTTTCCTGAAACATTTGAGATCGGCGGACGCCGTTATGTGAAGATTGATGACCTCAGATATGGAACAAACCCTCATCAGCCTGCCGCTGCTTACAAGCCCGAAGGTTATCAGGGTGCCATCATGGATATGGTCACTCTCAAAAGCGGTAAAAACGGACTTTCCCAGACAAACTTTGAAGATATCTCCGGCGCACTGAACATTGTCAAATACTTTGACCGAGCAGCCTGCGCTGTGATGAAACACGTGAATCCCAGCGGTGCAGCTGTTGCATGTGACGGTGAAACCTTGAAACAGGTTTATATCAAAGCTCGCGACTGTGATGCACGCGCCGCATTCGGCAGTGTAATCGCATTCAACAAACCTGTGGATGCCGAAACCGCTGAAGAAATTATGAGTTCCTTTGTGGAGTGTGTTGTCGCTCCTGATTTCTCCGAAGAAGCTCTGGCAGTTTTCAACGATGGAGAACGCTTCAAACTCAATAAGCAGGTCCGTATTCTCAAGTGCGGTTCTCTTGATACCCTGCCCCGTTATGTGGGCGAAAACACCGATGGACGTTTCAATACAGTGAAAGTTCTCGGCGACGGAACAATCATCCTCGCAGAACCTCTGCTGACCCATGTCCGCGACTTCGATGATCTGCTCCCTGCTTCTGCAGAAAACAAAACCTGCGGAATCCAGGCTTCTGTTCATACACCCACCGAACAGCAGAAACTTGACCTGCTGACCGCATGGTATATCAACCTCTCCGTCCGCTCCAATGGCGTTGTGATCGTCAAAGACGGTCAGACACTCTCCGTCGGAACAGGCGAACAGGACCGTGTCGGGGCCGTGGAACAGGCTATTGAAAAATTCAAGATCAAATACAGCGGCACAGGTACATTGGAAGGTGCAGTCATGTCCAGCGATGGATTCTTCCCCTTCCCCGACGGTGTGGAAACCGCTGCAAAAGCCGGAATCACTGCAATCGTTGCTCCTTCCGGTTCTCTCAAGGATGCTGATGTGATCAAGCGCGCCAATGAACTCGGTGTTGCTCTCCGTTACGCACCCGAAAGAATCTTCTCCCATCATTGATCCGGAACGATTCCGATGGCGGAACTGCCCGAACAGAGTGAGAACGGAACTCTTTCCAAAAGCCTGACATCCCACTCCCTGCGCGGAGAAGTGGAAAAGGTCTTGTACGAAAGAGACGATGGTTCTTACTCTGTTATCGTGGTAAAAGATGCCGCAGCTGAACGGCATACGGTTGTCGGAACCATGCCCGGGATCGCCGTCGGACAAGGAATCAAAGCGGAAGGAAACTGGGAGCAGCATAAAGAATTCGGAAAGCAGTTCCGGGTTCAGAGTTATGAATATACGCTCCCGGTTTCCAATGAAGGAATCATCCGTTATCTTGCCTCCGGTGTTGTAAAAGGTCTGGGCAAAAAAAATGCAGAGGCGATCGTGGAACATTTCGGAGCAGAAGCTCTGGATGTGATTGCCAATGCACCTAACCGGTTGATGGAGATCAAAGGATTCGGCAGAAAACGTGTGACTGCAATCAAGGCGATCTGGAAAGAAGATGCAGCCCGCAGGGATTTGCAGATGCATTTGCAGAGTTACGGTATCTCCACCGCTTATTTTTCCCGTATTTATTCAGTTTACGGCGCAAATGCCGCCGAAAAAATTAAAACAAATCCATACCAGCTTGCCTCCGATATCAAGGGAATCGGCTTTCTCATGGCGGATGCAATCGCCGCAAAAATGGGAATTCAGAAAGATGACCCGAAACGGATGCTGGCAGGAATCACTTATACCTTCACTCAAATCCGTTCCAATGGACACGTCTGTATGCCGAAAGCGGAATTCATCCGTTATGCGTCAGAGTTGCTGGATGTGGATGAACCGAAAGCAGAAGAAGCATTGCAATCTGCAGAAGAACGGTTCAAGGCAACTGTCCGGAAAAGTGCTGACGGCACAGAGATGGTTTATGAACCGGGTCTGCTCCGCTGTGAAGTGGAACTGCCTCAGCTGATCGCCGCCCTTTCCACCATCTCCCATCACAAAGGGGAACGGATGCTCACCTATGATCCCCTGCCCGGAACATTGTTCAGCGAGGAACAGCTTGCAGCTGTCAAAATGGCAGGATTTGCGCCGGTTTCCATCATCACAGGAGGTCCGGGGGTCGGAAAAACTACAGTGGTTTCTGAAATCGTACGGCGTGCAAAACTCGCCGGAATCAAAACATTTATGGCGGCACCCACAGGACGTGCTGCCAAACGCATGACGGAAACAACGGGAGCCGCAGCGCAGACGATCCACAGGATGCTCAAATGGGACCCGGAGGAAAAGAAATTTATTCATGGAGTCGATACACCTCTGAACTGCGGCTTGCTCATTATAGATGAATCCAGTATGCTGGATATTATGATCGCGACAGCTCTGTTCCGGGCAATCCGTCCGGGAACAACAGTCGTAATCGTCGGAGATGCGGACCAGCTGCCGTCTGTTGGCCCCGGTAATGTGCTGAACGATCTCATCGGTTCCGGAGTCATTCCAGTCTCACGCCTGACCCGTATCTTCCGTCAAGGCAACGGCAGCGGAATTATCCGCGCGGCTTATGCTGTCAATTCCGGAATCATGCCGGAGCTGACACCGCAGCCGGGCGGACCGGAAGATTTCTTCTGGATCGAAAAGGAAGATCCGGAAGATGCAGCGGATGTGATCCGGCGTCTGGTTTGCGACAGGATCCCGAAAAAATTTCATTTTTCTCCTATCACAGATATTCAGGTGCTCTCTCCCATGAACAACGGGATTTGCGGAACGGCAGAGCTGAACAAACGGCTTCAGGAACTCCTGAACGGCGAAGCAAAAATGCGGTTCAAAAACGGAGAAAAGTTTTATTGTCTGGGTGATAAAGTCATGCAGACATCCAACAATTATGACAAAGGGGTTTTCAATGGAGATTCCGGTTTGATCAAGCGGATTGACCACGGCAAGAAGAAATTTTTTGTTGAATTTGATACCCAGACTGTTGAATATGAATTTCATGAAGCGGATCAGCTGACTCTGGCGTATGCGGTTACGATTCACAAATCCCAGGGCAGTGAATTTCCAGCGGTGGTGATTCCGCTTTTGAATCAGCATTTTATCATGCTGCGGAGAAATCTGCTTTACACCGGTATCACCCGTGCTAAAAAATTGATGGTGCTTGTCGGTTCCCGGAAAGCAATTTCCATGGCGGTCAGAAATACTGCTGCGGAACCGCGTTTTTCTCTTCTGAAAGAACGCCTTCTTCAAGCTTTTGCGGCAAAGGGGATCACGCCATGAGACCGTTGACGACACCCGTAAATTATACCATACCGTTCAACCTGGAAACGATGCCGCAGCGTTTTGCCTCCATCGGGTCCTGTTTTTCAGAAAAAATCGTGGAACTGCTTTCCCATGCCGGGTTTGAATGTCTCTCAAACCCCAATGGAATCGTCTACAACCCTTATTCTATTGAGCAGTCAGTCAGACATATTTCTGAAGACAGACCTTATGATGCAGAAACATTTTTCCTGTATAATGATCTTTACCACTCACGGGAACATCATGGGAAATTTTCCGGTGAAACGTTATCAGAAGTAATGGAAAAAGCGGAAAATGAACGGAAAAGATTCCGGAAATTTCTGGAAGAACCGTGTCCGGTTGCGCTGACATTCGGAACGGCAGTTGTGTTCCGGGAAAAGAATACAGGAAAAATCGTCGCGAACTGTCACAAGGTTCCGGGAACGGAATTTGAAAGAGATTTGCTGACAGTTTCCCATTGCCGGGAACTGATTGCAAACACGGTTGAGTTACTGACGGGTTCCGGAGATCATCCGGTGATCCTTTCTGTTTCCCCTGTGCGGCATCATCCGGGAGACCCGGTATTGAACAGCAGATCAAAAGCGATTCTGATCGAAGCTTGTCATGAAGCGGAGGAAAGCTGTTCCGGAAAATGTGCCTATTTTCCCGGCTTTGAACTGCTGCATGACGAACTGCGGGATTACCGTTTTTATGCGGATGATCTGATTCACCCCTCTGCCGCGGCAGAAGAATTTATATTGGAAAATTTTATGACACACTGTTACGGCAGTAAAGCAAAAGTTCTGCTGGACATTGGCTGGAAAAACATCAAACGGAGCAGACACGTTCCGGGAGGACTTGTATAATGTGCGGAATTGCCGGACTTTTCAACAAACATGAGATCCCTGCTGACAGAGAATTACTGGAACGGATGAATTCCAGAATGTTCCGGCGGGGACCGGATGGTGAAGGTTATTTTACAGACGGGATATTCGGTTTGGCACATAAACGGCTCTCCATCATAGACCTGAACGGCGGTGCTCAGCCGATGTTCAATGAAGATAAATCAATCGTTTTTGTGCATAACGGGGAAATCTACAATCATCATGAACTGCGCCGGGAACTGGAAGCAAAAGGACATCAGTTTCATACCCGTTCCGATTCTGAATGTATCGGACATCTCTATGAAGAATACGGCATGGAATTCCCTGCAAAACTGGACGGGATGTTTGCAATTGCACTGCTCGACTTGAAAAAACGGAAACTGATTCTTGTTACCGACCGTGCAGGCAAAAAGCCGATTTTTTATTACAGCGGACTGAGCGGATTCCGTTTTGCAAGTACCCTTTCCGCATTGGCAATGGATCCGGAAATGCCCAGAGACCTTGACCTTCAGGCTGTCTGGGACTACATGTCATTTCTCTCCATTCCCGCACCGGACACAATGTATCTTGGTGTCAGTAAAATGCTTCCGGCATGCATTATGAGCGTTTCTCCGGATATGGAATATCCCGATTCACGGATTTACTGGAAACCGGATTATTCCCGGAAGAACAATGAAGATTTTGCGGATGCGGCATCACGGCTCCGCAGGACTTTGATTGATGCAGTTCATCGGCGGCTGGAAGCGGATGTTCCTCTGGGAGTCTTTCTCTCCGGAGGCTTGGATTCTGCCATCATTGCTGCAATTGCATCCAGAGCGCCATCTTCAGATCCGTTGAAATGTTTTACGATCGGGGTCAATGATCCCAGATACGATGAATCTGAAGAAGCTGAAATCAATGCGTCTTTTCTGAGGAACAAAGCTGCACGTCCGGTTGAATTCCATAAAAAAATCGTAGAGCCCAATGACTTTGAACTGCTGCGGAAACTCTGCCGGGAGTATGGAGAACCCTTTGCAGATTCCTCTATCCTGCCGACTCACCTGTTATGCGAATTTGCAAAAGAATCTGTCACCGTAACCCTGAGCGGAGATGGTGCGGATGAATTGTTTGCCGGATATGAGCGTTACCGGGCATTGAATCTGCTTGCGGCATTCGATCATCTGCCGAAATTTATCCGGAAGCCATTGCTCAAGTTTAATGACAGGATGAGAACCGGAGCCGGAGAACGAAGCTTTATCGGACGGGCACACAGATTTTTGAATGTAGCGGCAGCATCACCGGAATATCAATATCATGTGCTGATCTCAAAGTGTCCGTATCCGCTGAAAAAGAGTCTTCTCGGTCTTGCTTTTTCTGATTTCACACCTCAGCAGACAAGAAGATTTTCCACAGAAATGCGAACCAGTTCATCCGCATTCGGCAGAGTGGAACGGGCTATGGAATTTGATTGGAATTTTTATTTACCCAATGATATTCTCACAAAAGTAGACACAGCCTCCATGACAGCTTCACTGGAAGTCCGCTGTCCATATCTGGACCGGGAAGTTGTCGAACTTGCCGCAGCAATGCCGCTGGAATTCAAACTCAGCGGAAAGCAGCGGAAATATATTCTTCAAGAGGCATTCGGCGGATATATTCCTGTTCATCTTTTAGGCGCAAAGAAAAAGGGATTCGGAATTCCAATGGCTTCCTGGCTTCGCGGTCCGTGGAAACAAATGCTTCTGGAAAATCTTCTGGAAGGTCTTGCAATCAATGAATATGAGCTGTTCCAGCATGACACAATTGAATTCATGATTCAGCAGCACTGCGCAAAAAAAGCGGATTTCAGTTATCCGCTTTATCTGCTGCTTGTCTTTGAATTGACTCTTCAGGAAACGCTGAAGGAGTAAAATATCAATCCTGAGCTTTAATATTTACACCAAGATTTGAGAGCTTTTCTGTAAGATTCTCATATCCGCGGTAAACGATTTCTGCACGTTTTACAATTGTCCTGCCTTCCGCACAGCATCCGGCAATGACCATAGCCATTCCTGCACGGATATCCGGACTTGCCACTTCTGTGCCATGAAGTTTTGCAGGACCTGAAATCACAACACGGTGGGGATCGCAAACGATCGCATTGGCTCCCATTCCGATCAATCTGTCCACAAAGTAAATACGGCTTTCAAACATTTTCTCGAAGAAAAGTACCGTACCTTTTGCCTGAGTTGCGGCAACAATCATACAGCTCATCATATCACTTGGGAACTGCGGCCAGGGTCCATCGGAAATCGTAGGGACAGCATTCCCGAAATCGGGTTCGATCTGCAACCCTTTTCTGCAATCCATACTGATGTGATCCGGTTCCAGACGCAATTCTGCACCGAACCGTTCAAACACACGGCGTGTCATCCAGTAATGCCGGGGGGAAATATTTCCTGTGACATCAATGGTTCCTTTTGCGGCGGCACACAAAGCCAGAAAACTGGCAGCCTCGATATGATCGCCTTCAATCGTAAATTCTGCGCCGTGAAGTTTTTCTTTTCCCTTAATCGTCAGGATATTTGTTTCGATTCCGGAAATTTCAGCGCCCATAGCGCAAAGCAGCTGAGCAAGCTGTGTGATATGAGGTTCTGAAGCGGCATTTCTGATCACAGTTTCCCCATTCCGCAATGCTGCGGCGGTCAGAATATGCTCTGTAGCGGTCACACTGGCTTCATCCAGGAACATATCAACGGTATCTTCAGAACAACTGACCCGGGTGAAGGTATAGGGAACGACCTCAGCTTTCACATTCACTCCCAGTTTCCGCAGTCCGTAAAAATGGGAATCCAGACGGCGTCTGCCGATCACATCGCCTCCCGGCGGCCAAAGCTGAGCAGAACCGGTCCGCATCGCAAGAGGTCCGGCAAACAGAAGCGATGTCCGGATAGCAGTACAAAGATTCTGGGGCAACTCTGTGAGCGTGATATTTCTTGCACAAATTTCAACGGTTTTAGCATCCCGTTTGATCTCTGCACCGAGAACACGGGCAAGCTCCAGCATATTTCTGACGTCAAGGATGTCCGGAACGTTATGAAGAATAACAGGTTCTTCGGTAAGCATTGCTGCGGCAATCATGGGAAGTATGGCGTTTTTATTTCCGCCGATCTTGACTTCTCCGCTGATTTTTGACGGTCCTTCGATCAGGAGACTTGACATTCATACACCTCAATCAATTTTTGGAACAGGAATATTATTTGCATAAACGGAAGAAACTGGGAACAGGGGCGCGAGAGCTCCGACCACATTGAAATCCTCCCGGGAGTCATCTTTGCTTTTCGTCAGCACACCTTCCCGGATCAGATGAAATATGATATCTCCGATTGCGGAACCATCTGCAATTCCCCAATCATAAAGAACGTAAGGAGCAAGAACACCGAATTCCTGGACAGCAAGTTCAACGGTTCCGTAAATCAACTCTCCGCCGGAAACGTGACGGTCTTTTCTGCCGGGATCTGCATCTTTCCATTTTTTGACAGTATAAGCCACGGCATCGTTCATGAAAGCATACGCTTCTTTACGGTACCGCCCGTCAACCTGTCTGATCCTGTCCACTGCTGTTGTAAATCTATCTTCTGACATAATCGTAAATCCTCCACCCATATAATACAATACTTTTCCATTTTTTCAAGCGGGAAAATATATTTTTCAGCAGGATTTTCTGAACATTTTCCGTGAGGCTGAAATATTACCGGAAAAATACCATAAGTATAAAAAATGCACATAATGAAACGGTACATCCGATTAAATATCAGTTCAACTGAATTCAGTTTGATTTTTTCATATATTTTTTCATATTTTTCTTCCTATTCAGCTTGAAAAAAAATATAAATGGCTATAAATTACCCGATAGACCGGGAGATGGTAAAAGATTATAAAAATGTTTTTACCGGACACCAAGTATGAAGGCCCTGGAAAAAGCACCATGAAAGGATCCCCTCTACAGGATGGAGAAAAATTATGAATGATTCACGTTTGTTGAAAATCGGTATTTTTTATGACGGAAATTATTTCTATCATGTCAGCAACTATTATTGTTATGCCCACCAGAAACGTTCCCGGTTAAGCATTTCCGGGCTGCATGACTTTATCCGCCGTTACATTTCCAAAGTCGAACATGCAGATTCCAAATTCTGCCAGATCGTTGATTGTCATTACTTCCGCGGAAGATTGCCTGCGATGGAAGCAAACGCGCGCCAGATTCTGCTGAATGAACGGATGTTCGATGATATTCTAATGCGGGAAGGTGTCGTTACCCACTATCTTCCGGTCACCCGCAGCGGTGAAAAAGGTGTTGATGTAAGCCTTTCTCTTGAAGTGCTTGAACTGACGATTTACAAAAAATTTGACGTGGTTGTTCTGATTGCCAGCGATGGCGATTACGTCCCCCTTGTAAGAAAACTGAATTCACTGGGAACCAGAGTTATGGTTCTGGGCTGGGATTTTGAATATCTGGATGAAAATGGAAATCCCCGCTATACTGCAACTTCAACAAAAATGATGAATGAAGTAACCTACCCTGTCTGGATGCATAAGATCATAGACGGTGACGATCCGGCATTCAACGATGAAGATATCTCTTCCATGTTTGTTGCGCCTTCATTCAAGGAAGAAAAAACATATCTTCCGGATGTGGATGATATGGGATATTTCAATCAGGAAAATATCTCGCAGGCACCTGTCCCGGCGGTTCCCCCGCCGGAAGGACGCTGCACAGGACAGATCCTTCAGCTGAAAAATGGTTATGGTTTTCTGGGAACTGAATATTCCACAAAGAACCTGTTCTTCTTCTGGGAAGATCTGGAAGGATTGGATTTCAATGAATTGGCTGTCGGAGAGTATCTGGAATTTGAATTCGGCACCAATGAACGGGGTGAATGTGCAAGACACCTCAGCCGTCCCGGCTGTTACCCGCCGCCTGCACCGGAGCCGGCTGAAGAACCCAAAGAACAACCTCCGGAAATTTAAGTGACAGTTTATGCCCGATAAAAAAAGGACAGATCAGTTTCTCTCATCTGCGGTTTATTTCATTGAACAAACCGGAGATGGGGTTTACAGTTTTTTCAAAGATTTGAAAAATTTTATCCGTTTTATCGGGGATATGGCGGATGCGATTTGGAATACAATCCGGCATCCGTCCACACTGCGCAAACGGGAAACCCTCTATTACATGAATATGTGCGGTCCGAATGCGCTGCCGATCAGCATCCTGATCTGTCTTCTCATGGGATTGATCATCGGATACCAGAGTGCAGTTCAAATGCACAAATACGGAGCAGATATGTTTCTGGCTCCGCTGGTCGGCTGTTCCATTGTCCGCGAACTCGGTCCTCTGATGATTGCGATCATCGCCACAGGCAGGGCGGGGTCTGCGTTCACAGCAGAAATCGCCACGATGAAATCAACGGAAGAGATCAACGCCATGCTGACCATGGGATTTTCTCCCTGGCGTTTTCTGGTTATCCCGAAAATGCTTTCCATGATGCTTATGGTTCCGATTCTGACCATGATCGGGGATATTGTCGGAATCATAGGCGGCATGTTCGTGGGCGTTTTCGGATTGGGAATTCCTCCGGGAACCTATTATCAGCAAACAGTAAACTGGGTTGCTCCGAAATTCTTTCTGGAGAGTATTATCAAAGCATTTGTTTTTGCAATTATCATAACATCAGTTGCCTGTATGCGCGGATTTCAGGCAAAAGATGATGCGCTGGGGGTCGGTCAGGCAACTACATCATCCGTTGTCACCGGAATTGTCTCTGTCATCGTTTCTGACTTCATGATGGCTAAAATGTTTAACGTCCTTTTCTATGGAGACTGATCATGGAGGTCCCTGCGATTGAACTGATAGATGTAACTGCGGGATATATGGGAAAACCCGTTCAGAATCATATTTCCTTCCGGATCGAACAGGGAGAGATCGTTGCCCTTCTGGGAGGTTCCGGCTGCGGAAAAAGCACCATGCTGAAAACAATTATCGGACTTCTCCCGGTAATCAGCGGAGATGTGCGGATTGCCGGAGAAAGCATCATTCATTGCAATCAGATGAAAAAGAAAGAAATCCTGCGGAAATTCGGTGTTGCATTTCAGAACGGCGCATTATTCCGTTCATACACACTGGCAGAGAACATCGCCCTGCCCCTGCAGGAATATACCGGTCTTTCCCGGGAAGAGATTGATAAAATCGTGGAAGAAAAACTCCGGATCGTTGGACTGGAAGGAGCCGGGGATAAAATGCCCGGGGACCTCTCTGGAGGAATGGTCAAGCGGGGAGCTGTAGCCAGAGCTCTTGCCTTGAATCCCGGAATTATTTTTCTGGATGAACCATCCGCAGGGCTTGATCCGCTGAATTCATCCAATCTGGATCAGCTTATTCTGCAGATCAGAAAGCAGTTCAATTCAACTATTATGATCGTTACGCACGAACTGGACAGTATTTTCACTGTTGCAGACCGTGCGATTTTTTTAGATTCAAAAGGCGGCGGGATTCTTGCAGAAGGTACTCCGGAAGAGCTTAAAAACTCCTGCAGCAATCCCTTCGTCCGCAGTTTTCTTAACCGTGGAAAGGTTGTATGATTTATGGAATCAGATAAATTCAAACTCGGCTTGTTTCTGCTGCTGACTTTTGTCATCGCATGTTTTCTGTTCGTTGCGTTCGGCTTGTTCGATTATGGACAGAAAAAGGTTCAGATTGTCACTCTTTTAGAAGAAAGTGTGCAAGGTTTGGAAGTCGGTTCAACAGTACAGCTTCGCGGCGTTCCGATCGGAAGGGTCAAGGATATCACCATCAGTATGAAGGATAAACTGATCCGCGTCGATATGGAAATCGACATAGACAAAGTTCGGATGCAGGCTCTGGGGGGCGAGGTGGAAACTGAAGTGACAGAAGAAAATTTTTATCACATGATAAAAAATGAAATCTCAATGGGACTTTGTGCTCAGATACAGATGACCGGAATCACTGGAGGAAAGAGTATTGGTTTCGACTACGCTTCAAAAAATGTTAAATTCAAAGATTATGCAACCCCAGGGTTCAATGCTGATGGAGTTTTTTATATTCCATCCCGCCCCTCTGCAATGATCGATTTGCAGAACCGGTTGTTCAGTACCCTGGAAAAAGTGGCGGCAATTGACTTTAAGGGAATTTCAGAAAGAACAGAAAAGCTGTTAACATCTGCAGAAAAACTCGTGGCAAATCCGGAATTGGCTTCTGCCATTACAAATCTTGATGATTTGACGGATGAACTGAACAAAACAGTTTCCTCGCTGAATAAAACGCTTACACCCGAACGGATTGATGCTCTGACAAAAGATACCCGGGATACATTGCTCGCAACCAAAAAAATGGTCGAAACTCTGCAGCAGGAAATTGAAAAAGCAAAATTTGATAAAACAACTGAATCGATCCGTTTTGCAGGTGATACAATCGCAGACAACCGCAGATTGATTCAGGATTCTTTGATCCGTTTCAGTTCTGCTCTTGACCGTCTGAATGAATTGCTTCAGATGATTGATGAAAATCCCCAATCCTTCATTAATGGAAAAAAAGAATAAAATGAGTTCAGATAAAGCCAAAACACAGAAAATCAGTCATGACAGAAAAAAAACAGTTACACTGACTTCGGTTTTGACAAAGTTTTTTCAGTCTGGGAAAACCTCTGTTTTTCCGATTTACGGCGACGAAAAAGAACAGGGAAATCAGGATGATGAGTTTCTGAAAAATATTGAAACCTCAGAATCCATGCAGAATGTTCATCAGGAATTTGAATTCAAAAAAGAAATCGCAGTTGGCGGACAGGGAACGATTCATACAGCAATTGACAAAAATTTTCAAAGAGTTGTTGCAATCAAATCGCTCAATGAAGATCTGAAGGGTAAAGATTCTGCAAGAAAAACATTTCTCCGGGAAGCGGCGTTGACCGCACAACTGGAACACCCATCCATTGTTCCGATACATGGAATTTTCAATGACGGAGAAAACGGACTTCATATTGCGATGAAACTGATCAAGGGAAAAACCCTGAAAACCTATCTGAAAGTACTTTCCTCACAATACAGGATCATGAAGAAAAAGGAGATCCGGCAAAGCGAGAATTTCCTTTTTTCCCAGAAAATGGAATTATTTCTCCGGATCTGCAGTGCAGTTTCTTTTATGCACCGGAAAAATATTATCCACAGAGATTTGAAACCCGAAAATATTATGATCGGGGATTTCAACGAAACCTACATCATGGATCTTGGAATCGCTGTTCACAAAGAGCCGGAAAACAGGGATGCTGTGCCGGCAGGAACGCCGCAGTATATCGCTCCGGAAGTCGTCTCCGGTGAGATGTATGACCACCGCTCCGATATCTATTTGCTGGGATTGATCCTTTATGAATTGATCTGTCTGCGTCAGGCATACCCGCAGAAAGAACTGGAAGAAGTGATAGCCTATGCAAGAGCCGGTATCATTCAGCCGGTCAAACATGCGTTTGGTGCGGATATCAGCCGGGAAATGAAATATATTATAAGAAAAGCGACCCGGCGGAATCCGGAAGAACGATATCAATCGGTAATAGAATTGGCGGACGATATCCGCGCCCATATTGCCCTGCAGCCGGTGAAGGCAAATCCGCACAAAATACTTGCTTATCTGCGTAATTTTCTGATCAGACGTTACCGTCTTCTGATCGGGCTTGTCCTGGCGGCATTTCTGCTTTTCTTTGCAGCACTCGGCTACATCTATCACCAGAATGCCATTGAGGCAGAAAAACGGAATCAGGCAACCCAAATCACCTCAAAGGTCATGTCCGAAGGTGTCCGGAAAGCCGCAGCTCTCAATGATGAAATCAGAAGATATGAGATGCAGCTCTGTCAAATCACAGAAGAAGCCGGAGTCAGACTTTCCGGAGGACTTCCTGCAACACGGAAAACAGGAATGTTTCATACCCCCGGAAATCCACCGGAAAAATTGGAATTTTCCAGGACTTACGGAACAAAAGTGAATATGGAGCACATGATCTGGATCTTTCCGGGAAAAAGTGATACGGAAAAATCTGATGCTGGCAAGCTAGCTCCAATGCAAAACAGTTTCTTCCGGGCAATTTGCGATTCCAGAGGATACCGTACCTATATCTCGGAAAATGAAATCAAATATCAGCTGCTTCATCAGAAATGCGCTCCGTTTCAGAACATCTATCTGGGACTCAGTTCCGGACTGTATGTCAGTTACCCATATACAAAATTTGCTCCGGATTATGATCCCAGAACAAGACCCTGGTATAATTCAGCTGTGGCAACGGAAGGGAAACGTCCGGTTTGGACAAAACCCTATCTGGATGCAAGCACAAATGAAATTGTTATCACCTGTTCCAGTAAAATTCTGGATCCGGAAAACGGAAAATTCAAAGGTGTTTGCGCTGTGGATATCACTGTTAATTCCCTAGCTGAAACCCTGCGGAAAAATCTGAAAAATGATCCCAACAGATTCGGTGTTTACCTGCTTGATTATAACGGAATCATTGTTTTGGATCTCAACACGGGAAAACATGACAAAAACAAACTGGACCGGCAGTTCCCTCATAAAAACGCCTTCAGATATTTTCTTTCATCTGACTGCGGACAATTTGTTACAAATGAAAACGGAAGAGAAATTCTTTATTTCTTCATGAAAATTCCATCCTTGAACTGGATTTATGTAGAACGTTTCCATTATGATGCATTAATGCAGGAAACGCTTTTTTAACTTATCAACGGAAGAAAAAAAATGACACCGGAAAACCTTTACATTCACGTTCCATTCTGCAATGGAAAATGTGATTACTGTGCATTTTATTCCGAACCGGAAGTCAAAGAAGAATCGGCTCAGCTCTGGCTGAATAAAATCAAAGAAGATTCCCGACAGCATGATCTCTCACACCCTCTGGAAACTGTTTATCTGGGAGGCGGAACACCGACAGCCCTGCCCGCAAACATTCTCAGTCAGCTGATGACATTCATTCAAACGCTGCCATTGGCTGAAAATGCGGAAATCACAAGCGAATGTAATCCCGGCTCTCTTACCCGTGAAAAGGCTGAAATCATCAAAGGGACTGTAAACAGAATCAGCATGGGTGCGCAATCATTCCATGCAGATTTGCTGAAGGCAATCGGACGCCGGACTACGCCGGTACAGGTGGCGCAAACCTTTGATCTGCTCCGGAATGTTTCCGGAATTCAAAGACTCGGTCTGGATTTGATCTGTGCCCTGCCCGGTCAGACAATGCAGATATGGAAAGAGGATTTGGAAAAAGCTGTCTCCTTTCAGCCGGAACATATTTCTGCCTACATGCTGATTCCGGAACCGGGAACGCCTTTTACGAAAAAATTCGGAGAAGAACCGCCGCTGTCCGAAGAGCTTCAGGCTGAAATGTGGGAATTCGCCGGAGATTTTCTTGATTCGTACGGGTTGTCCCGTTATGAAATCTCCAATCATGCCCTGCCCGGCGGAGAATGTCGGCATAATCAGAATGTCTGGCATGGGAAAACATATCTCGGGTTGGGCCCCAGTGCATGTTCCTTTGACGGAAAAGACCGATTTACAAATGCCGCCCCGTTATCGGAATGGCTCAGCGGTGTTCCTCCGGAAATCGATTCGGTCTCAGAGGAGATCCGGCGGAGAGAAGTTTTCATGATGGGTTTGAGAACTGTCCGGGGATGGAATAAATCTGAATTTAACTGGAATGATTTTCTGCCGGTTTTACAGCTGTTGCAGGATGACGGTCTGATCAAAATATCTGAACATGCTGTCAAACCAACAAAACAGGGACTCCTCTGTTGGAACACGATCGCAGAAAATCTGATTTGAAAGGAGACTGTAAAATGGAAAAACTTGAGTTTACTGTTAAAGGCATGCGCTGCGCCGGTTGTTCTGCTAATCTTCAGCGGAAAATCTCGGAACTTTCCGGAGTCAAAAACTGCACCGTCAATATCGCAACAAACACCATGTCATTGGAATGTGATACGGACAAGCTTCCCGTTAAAGATATTATTTCTGCTGTAAAAAAAGCAGGCTTTCAAGCAGAACTGATCAAAGATTCTACCGAAAAATACACGGCTGCAGAGGAAGAATCAAAAGGATATTTTCTGCGTTTTCTGACAGCTGGCATTTTTTCCATTCTGCTGTTCTGGACAGCTATGCATGAAATGTTTCATCTTCCCTGGTTCAGTATTGCAAAAGGCTGGGATATCGTTCTGCAAATCATATTCCTTCTTCCGGTTCTATGGGCAGGAAATAATTTTTATAAAAAAGGTTTTCCAGCACTGCTCCGTTTCTCTCCGAATATGGATTCTCTTATTGCCCTGAGTACCTCTAGTGCAATTCTCTACAGCATTGTTCTGTTGTTCCGGAAAGAGTTTGATCATCTTTATTTTGATACTGCCGGAATGATTATATTTCTTATCATGCTGGGAAAATTACTGGAGGCCCGTTCCAGAGGGACTGCCTCCGGAGCGATCCGCGAACTCATGAAGTTGACTCCGGAAACAGCTGAACTTGTGCTGGAAAACGGTTCAAGCAAAATTGTTAAATCAGAAGAATTAAAACCGGGAGACTTGATCAGGGTGGCTCCGGGAACAAAAATTCCTGTTGACGGAGTCATTATTGAAGGTTCCGGGAGTGTAGATGAATCCATGCTGACCGGAGAACCTATGCCGGTGGAAAAGAAAACGGGTGACAGAGTAACCGGAGGTTCTCTTTCCCACAATGGCAATTTCCTGTTCAAAGCAGACCGTACAGGAAAAGAAACAACGCTTGCCAATATTATCGAACTGGTAAGAACTGCCCAGTCAACAAAACCGAAAATCGCAAGATTGGCTGATACCATTTCCGGATATTTTGTCTGGGGAGTCATTCTGATCGCAATTTTAACGTTCTGCATCTGGTTTTTCGCAACGGATGCAGGCTTTGGAAAAGCTCTGGGTTTCACGTTAGCTGTCCTTGTCATTGCATGTCCCTGTGCATTGGGGCTTGCCACACCGACAGCTGTCATTGCCGGAATCGGAAGAGGTGCAAAACTCGGAATTCTCATCCGGAACGGTGAAGCATTGGAAATTGCCGGAAAAATCGACACTGCAGTATTTGACAAAACAGGCACCCTCACTATTGGCAAAGCATCTGTCAAAACGGTTCTCCTGACTGAAAATTCCAAATATACTCCGGATGAACTAGTCTCTTTCGCCGGGGCTGCTGCGGAAAAATCCATTCATCCGCTGTCAAAAGCCATTGCACAATATCGGCTTAACGGGAACCTGCCGCAGCTGTCAGCGGAGTCTTTCACTGAAATGCCGGGATTGGGAATCAGCTCAAAGGTAAACGGAAAATCTGTTTTTCTGGGAAATCCGGCATTGATGGAAAAATATCATATTTCTGTTGAGGAGCTGCAGCCTCCGCAAGGACAGCCGCTGGTTTATATTGCTGTTGACAATGTTCTGTGCGGAGCTTTTATTTTTGCTGATGCAATCCGTCCGGAAGCGGAAAAAACCGTAAAAGCTCTTGCAGAAAAGAATATACGTCCTATCATCCTGAGCGGAGACAATCCATCATCTGTGAGAGCGGCTGCAGAAGAAACCGGCATTGATTTATTCTTTGCCGGATTGCTCCCGCAGGAGAAACAAAACGCGATCAGAGAATTCCGTCAGGAAGGAAAATCTGTTGCCATGATTGGAGATGGGATCAACGATGCGCCATCACTTGCCGCAGCGGATCTGGGAATCAGTTTTTCTTCCGGAACAGATATCGCAATGGAATCTGCACAAATCGTTCTGATGCGGGAAGATTTGCAAGGAGTTCCGCAAGCAATCGGATTGAGCCGGGCAACAATGCGAATCATCCGCCAGAATCTTTTCTGGGCATTTATTTATAACATTGTATGTATTCCGCTGGCTGCCGGGGTGTTTTATCATTGGTTCCATTGGCAACTGAGTCCCATTGCAGGAGCAGCGGCGATGGCATTCAGTTCCGTGACCGTTGTCTGCAATGCGCTGAGGCTTTTCCGGTGGAAAAAATAAGCCGGTCATTTCTGACCGGCTTTTGCTTCTGATTCGGATTATTTCTCTACTGCTCTGTCCAGCATACCGAGAATCAAATCTTTACAGACCTTGATGGGGTCTTGATCCATGGGAATATCTTCCATGAAGTCCCACAATTTCCGGCGGGTCAGAAAATCTTTTTCCACAGGAGTCATATCCGGATAGAAGTATGCTTTTGTCCGGGGACCTGCAGTTATGATTCCATGTCCGGCATTGATCGGATCCAGAGTATCCTCATGCTCAAACAAAAACTTCATATACTCTTTTGCGTTTTTCAATGTCGGATTGTTCCAGTGGTTCCGGTAATATTTATAATGCTGACGCAAAACGGGATTCGGAATCATTTTGTCAAAGAATTCATCCGGAACGCCTGCCCAGGTAAATTCCGGGCGATTTTCCCGGAGGAACTTCTCAACTGCAGTTTCCTGCCATTCAACCTCTTCCCCGTTCAAAGCCCGTGCCACAACTTCAAACATGTCAGCGAAGTTCACATAAGCCGGTTCATAAGCCTCATAGCAAACGCCCTGAACACCCAATTCCCGATAAAGTTTCAAATCTTTCAGATTTACGCCTGTTGCATGAGTAAATGTTCCATGCAATCCCTGCGCCATGGAGTTTTCATGAATATAAACCTTCCCGGGAAAAGTAGAGGTCCATTCCTTGAGGCGTGCCAGATGATATTCATTCGGAGAACGGGAAGTGGAGTCTGTATCATAGACAGTTTTTGCCCATTCCAGAGCAGGACTTTCATACTCGCCGTATCCAATGGGATAATGAGTGGAACGGTAGAAAGTATCATACATGATATTTTTCATATTCCGGAACGGAACATGGTTTCCGGGGATATGATATCTTTTCACATAAATATCGGTTTCAAAAGCGAGGTCCGGACGGACATCCATCACTGCTTCAGCAAATATATCAACGAAAGGCTGCCATTTTTCATGATCTGTAATCATTCGGCATTTTTCGCACTGACAGAACATGATACCATCAGCTGCCCGCATGTGAACATGTTTGATCTGCGGAGGCAATGATTTCAGCCACTCTCTGGCACCATACGCATAAGCTTCCAATGCTTCAGGCTGATAACGGCAGGGATAAGTTTCACATTCCAGACGGTCACAATACGGTTTTCCGTTTGCATCTTTTGCGAACCACTCTTTTTTCCAGTTGGAATAATTAAGGAAGGTTCTGGGGCCGAATGTCATGAGAATGATATTGATATTTGCAGCGGCACATTCTTCAAGAATAAGTTCTTTATGCCGTTGCCATCCATAATCATAATGAATGATAATGGTATTCATATTCAAAGTTTTCATCCGCCGCAGAAAACGGCGCAACTGTTCCGGTGTATGCCGGAGCAGACTTTCACAGGGATTAAACCCGCGGACTGCAAATGGTTCCATGATTTTTCTCCATTTCATCATGTTTGAATTCTTATTTCTGAACTTTTTATTCTGCAAACAATTCCCCTCATAAGAGTTAATATAATACAGGAATAAATAAAATCAAGTTTCACATCTTTTTATTAAGCTCTGTTCCCAATAAAGGTTGATTTGTGATCGGGGAAGAAGGGAAAAAATTTTGAGGAAATTTCTTCCCTTCTTCCCCGAACCCCATCATCCTTTTTCAAACCTTTTTGCGGCATTCCGATTTTTGCAACGCAAAAATCA
>JAFVTF010000031.1 GCA_017503375.1 Lentisphaeria bacterium
GTCCTCCTGATTTTTGAAGCGCACTATGCGACTTCGGTGTTCTTGGATTAACATAAATCCGTTTTTATCAAGAGGCAAACCATTTTTTGTTTTCAGACATAAAAAATGAGAGACCTCTTGTGTCTCTCATAATATCTGTGCCGTGACAAGTTGAGGAGGGGAAAAATGACCTTTCTTCAAAAGGGCTTTTTCCCCTCCTCAAGGAACAACCTTTATCGGGAACAGAGCCATTTTTTTACCTTTGAAAATATCACTGAACTGTTCCTGTTCCGGAAGCCTGGTCCAGCTTGGATTCAATTTTTGACAATATCGGCTGAGTATTAAATTCTTTCTGTTTGAAAAGATAAAGTCTTCTTTCCCAGGGGCGAGCGTATGTTTCCAATTGAAATAATATATCTTTTGCTGCAACAACTTGTGACTGAGTCATTTCCTTGTCGTTCCTGCGGACAAAACGGACAACGCTATCCAGACAATTTGTAACAAGCATTACTTCACACTCCTGAAGAGGGGTCCGGGGATTCACCATTTTCGTTCTGTAGCGGAGAATTTCTGTCATCTGCAGCATCTCCTGTTTCATCACACTATACGCCATCGCATTTTCCTGCTGAAGCTGTATCTTAAGAAAGAAAATCAAATAAACTTCAAACAGACAGATTACGAAGAACATTGCAACCGCTATAAAAGTAACGAAATCTTTTTTCCGTTTACATGAATATTCTATTTCAACCTTGGACATTTCAGTTTTCTCCGGATGATATTTTCTGAGCTGTGAAAAACATGCCTTAATTTACATCTGCATTCATGTTTTTTCAAATACAAATTGTAAATTTATTCTCATTTATGAGGTAATTTCAAAAGTCCGGCAAAAATTTGGCTGAAAAGAGTTTGCAAATGAGATGGAGATGGCAGTTTGAGCGTGGCTATTCAAAACCACCGAAAACACTCCATTTTCAGATCATGGCAAGAATTTTCAGACATTTTTGAAGACTTTTGAAATTGACTCTTATCTCTTGAAAATTAAAAACCTGCTCCCGATAAAATTGATAATTGTCACAAATACATCCGATATAACTTTCATCAGAAGTCCATGATATCCGCATATATCAACCGTAATATACATAAACAACAGGTCCAATCCCCCGGAAAACAGTCTGCAGCCAATGAATAAACAGAACTCCCGGAGCAAACACAGCCATTCCATACTTTTACTCTCAAATACAATTAATTTGTTCGTAAAAAATGCAAATAAAACGGCAACAAACCATGCGATTGCTGTGGCAGCAACATTACCCGTAATTTTGCTGCACAACCAATAGATAACAGCATTTATTACAGTCGCAAATCCCCCCATAATCACATAAAGAATTTGAAGTCTGTATTTCTTGTAAATATTTATCAGCAGCGTCATAATTCGTTCTTTTGAATCTTAATTTATTGTTAATGTTCCAAATTTTGTGATGAGACGAGTTGTTTGACAAAAGTGCATCTGACCTTTTTTTAGTTTCCAAACAAAAAAGTAAAGGAAGAATCAAATGCGGAGCAAAAATAGCATGGAAACGGTGATTTGTCAAGCGGAAAATGGATTTTCTTTTGATGAATTAGTTATAAAATTATCAGAAGCCTGTGAAAAGAACGCCCTTGAGAGATTTTGAAGATGAATTTGAAATTTACGCAAGAAGTTTTGATATGCCGTGGCGTGATGTGACCCCAAAAGTTTAGACGGTTTTTATTGCACAAATGAGTTCGGTACTCTACCGGACTCATTCCACCTAATCTTAAAGATGCTCTTCCATAATTGAAATAGCAAATGTATCCTTCCATTATAAAACAGGGAGTTTACACTCAAAATCATTGGATAAAACCGGAAAAAAGGCAAAAAAAATGGTGCGCCCACAAGGACTCGAACCTTGGACCCAATGATTAAGAGTCATTTGCTCTACCGACTGAGCTATGGGCGCACATTGTAATCTTTCTGATTACCCGACTAATATATCATCATTTCTGAAAATGTCAAGCAGTTTTTTTATTTTTTTACAAATATTTGCACAGATATCCCATAATTTTTCAAAAAATAGGTGTTTTTACCTTGTTTGAGCGGGAGAAAATTGATTTTTGAAAAAAGTGTTTTTGTCAGATTTTTGTTTTTGATCAGAACCGTCATCCAAAGTCAAACAGAAGTTGCTCTTCGTTCTGCGGCGGAAGATGTTTATTATCAACAGGCAACAGAGCAAATCTCAATAATTCTGAAACATTCCTTCTACTCCACAACATCCCTTTGACTAAAACTTCATAGTCCGCCTGACAACGGATACCGGAGATTAAAATATTCATGACCGCAAATGAACGGACCGAAGCGGCCCGGTTACATCTCTCAAAGAAAGATAAGGCATCCATCAAGCGGCTTTTTCATAAAACGGAAGTTCGATATGCAGCAGAGGAAAATAAATGAGATTATCTATGTGTTCAGCACAATAAGGACTGCAAATATGATAGAATTTTAAAACAGGGAGTTGAAAAAATGAACAAGATGTATTAAATTATTTCCCAACAGGGAATCTTTGCTCGGAATTGCCACGGCACTTCTGATCGAGTTGGATGAAACATGGCTCAGTGAGAGTAAACGTTACATCTGAGGAGCAGCATGGATTTTAGAGAAGTTACAGAAAATATGTTATGTAGCCGAAAAATCAGAAAAATATGCTACATTAAACAGAAGGATTATTTATGGAAAACGAAAAAAAGAAACAAGGGTTTGATGGCGTTCGTTTTGTCATCTGGATGGCGGCTTTGATTATCGGTGCGGGTTTGGGTCTGCTCGGAATCTCATGGCTGAATGCATTCTTTGATTTTATTGCGGCAATTTACACCAGACTTTTCAAATTCGTGGCAGTTCCGACAATTGCACTTGCAATTACCACAACTCTTGCGCTGCTCGGTGCCAAGAAAAATACAGGGAAGATTTTCCTGCACACGATTACGCATACATTGACAACTACGGTTGCAGCTTCTGTTGTCGGTGTTATTCTTTACAAAGTGATTGCTCCTGAAAATCTGCCCGGACAGCTGATTCAGAAAGGAACAGCAGATGTCCCGCAGAATCTTGGGTCCGTTTCCTATTACAATCATATTCTTTCCGTTGTTCCGGATAACATTCTCGGACCTCTTTCCTCCGGAAATGTGTTGAGTATTCTGCTCGTTTCCGCAGCTGTCGGTCTTGCCTTGGCTTTCATGAAGGAATCCGAAAATATTTCTGTCCTTCTGAAAGGAATTCTCGGAATGCAGGAAGTTTTGTTTACCCTGATCAAAGCTCTGGTTTGGACACTTCCTCTCGGTATTGTGGCGTTTTCCGCCCAGCTTTCCGCCCAGGTCTCTGCCGGAATCGTTGCCGATTCTCTCGGTAAATATGTTGCTGTTGTTCTCGGCGGAAATCTGATCCAGTTCTTCATCGTTCTGCCTCTCTTCCTGCTGATTTACAAGCTGAATCCGCTGAAGATTTTCAAAGGAATGCTGCCGGCTGTCATGATGGCTCTTTTCACCAAAAGTTCCACCGCAACTTTGCCTGTTACCATTGCATCCGCTGAAAACAATTTGAATTCCAAAAAGGAAGTTTCCCGCTTTGTTCTGCCGATCTGCTGTACCATCAACATGAACGGCTGTGCCGCATTTATCCTTGTCACATCCCTGTTCGTGCTTCAGAACGGCGGAACTCCGCTGACATTCAGCACAATTGCTCTCTGGGTTCTGATTTCTGTGATTTCCGCTATCGGAAACGCCGGAGTGCCTATGGGCTGCTACTTCCTGACACTTTCTCTGATGGCTGGAGTCAACGCTCCTGTTGGAATTTTGGGAATCATTCTTCCCATTTACACCATCATTGATATGATCGAAACCGGCGTGAATGTCTGGTCCGATTCCTGCGTTTGCGCGATTGTGAACAAGTCCATGTCAAAACAGGATTAAGTTCTTATGGAAAAAGGGAAAGTGATCGCATGGACAACTTTTGCAGCCAACATGCTGATTGCTTTTCCTTTTGCTGTTTTGATGTCATTTACCATTATTTATCTGCTTTTTCGTTTTATTTTTCAAATAGAAGCACCGCATCCCTGGATTATTCTGACATCTGTTTTTATTCTTCTCCTGGTATTACTGTTCCTGTGGGGCAGATATCAATTTCGTCTTATTATGGTGAATGAATCGATTTCCCGGGAACGTTACCGGAATGTCCTGATCCTTGCCGGAATTGTTTTGACTGCATGTATCTGTATTTTCGGTTTCGTTATACAGCAGAAGAATACAATGTCAAATTACGCTCTTATGCGGGTGGCGATTATGAAAGTTTTGCAACCGGGCTGCATGCTTGAAATACCCGGAAAGAAGCAGATCCCCGTTCCGGAACAGGATATCTCTGTTTTGTGGGAATCCGTTCAGTTCAATAAATTTATTTCTCCCGGAAAAATGATAGCAATTGCTGTTGTTTCCTCTCCCTCCGGAGATAAATTTTATCTTTCGGAGAATCCGGAATCGGGTGCCGCAATCATTACCTGCAGAGACAGAACTGCTGTTTTGCGGAAAAAGCCTGCAGAGATAAAAAAAATACTGGAAGAAATCAGTTCTTCCAGTATGAAATCTGCGTCCGGTCCGGCGGCAGATTAAATTTACCCTTGAAACATAGTTTGACCATGTTTTTATTCTTTACACTATATAATATAGCATTCGATCAGAGACATCTTTTGTCTCCGATCGAATTATCTGCTTAAATTAACTACCCGTATTGGGAACAGAGCCTTATGGGATATCTGTGACAACCTTCACGATTTTTTGAAGTCTGTCATGTTTTTTTATTGCAATCTTTCTGTGACCGTGCTATATTACCGGAACTATTTATCAGAAGGAATCGAAAAATGAAAAAATCCGCTTTTATTACCGCTTTCTGTGCCGCTGCTGCATTGTCTGCAGATTCGTTGGCTTCAAAATACAAAATGGAACAGCTGCTGTTCAAAACGGATGACGGCAGAACAATGAACTACTGCCGCCGGGAAATGAACTGGGATCAATCCGGGAAAGCTGCTGTCGTTCTGTTTTTGCACGGTGCCGGCGAACGGGGCAATGACAATGCAAAACAGTTGTTCCACGGTGCAAGAGAGCTTACGGAATGGTGCGAGAAAAATAAAATGAAAGTCCTGCTGCTTTTCCCGCAGTGTCCGGAAGGAAAACAGTGGGTCGATACTCCGTGGAATGCTCCTTCCCATACTCTTCCCGCAGAATCGGATTCCATGAAACTTGCTATGAGTATTCTTGATGAAGAAATCAAAGATTCCAATATTGACAAGTCACGGATTTACATTACCGGGATTTCCATGGGCGGATTCGGTACCTGGGATGCCATCAGCCGTTATCCGGAAAAATTTGCCGCGGCATTTCCCGTTTGCGGAGGTGCTGACCTCGCAATGGCTCCGAAAGTCAAAAATATTCCCATCCTCACTTATCATGGCGACAGTGACACCGTTGTTCTGACAAAGCGCACACAGGAAATGGTGGCAGCTGTCAAGAAGGCCGGTGGAAATATTACTTATGTGGAAGTTCCGAATTGCGGACACAATTCATGGTCTCCTGCTTTCGGCGAAGAAAAAAATTGGAAATGGTTGTTTGAACAGAAAAAACAACTCTCTTTCCTGCAGAAACTTTGCGCTCTGTTCGGGCTTTGATTGGGGAGGCTGCTATGTATGATATGATCAAAATCTGGAAAACCGGAAATCTTGAAGTTATTTTTTTCAAAGAACAGAAAACGGATATCGTTTCCATGGCAGTTCTTCCTGCCGGAGCTTCAGAAAAAATCGTTCCTCACAGAGAAGGAATCCGTGATACCGTTGCCGCAAAATCAATTTGTACAACTCTTGACTTTGCGTTTCCTGCCAATAATCTGGAAAGTTTGTTCCAGATCAAATTTGCCGGAGATTTCAGCTTTCCTCAGCACGGTCCCGGAATGGATATGCGGAATTCCACCTCAATCAACAGATTCAAACTGATTTCTCAGGAAGAAAATGGTAATTCATTCTGTTCCGTTTTTGAATCCGATGACAATATGAGGATCATTCATTCCATGACCCGTCCGGAAGGTTGCAATTTTCTGGAATGTAAAACCGAATTTTTCAACGGTTCAGAAACATCCCGCAGAGTGGAAATGTTTACCAGCTTTTCCATGGGAATGATCTCTCTGCTGCATCCGGATGATGCTTCAAAATCTCTGAAACTTCACCGTTATGCAAGTTTCTGGTCCTCTGAAGCAAAACATCTGGAACAGACCTTTGAGGAGTTGAATATGGAAATCAGCTGGCAGTCTGCCGGAGTCCGCAGTCAGCGGTTCGGACAGCGTTCCAGCATGGTCAACAAGGAATATCAGCCCTTTGCCGCTGTGGAAGATACAAAGCACGGAATCGTTTGGGCAGCTGCGCTGGAAGCTGTTTCTCCGTGGGAAATGGTCGTTTCCAGATATTGCGATTTCGTGAATATCTCCGGAGGTCTGCCCGACCGTGAATTCGCAGGATGGTTCAAAGATATCGCTCCCGGAGAAACGTTGACATCTCCCGTTGCTCTGGTGACAGCCCGTTACGGTTCCTGTTCCGATGCCGCAAGAGATTTTCTCCCGTGGCAGAAAACGGAAGACCCGCAGCAGGTTATGCATCCAACGTTCAGTGACTGGTGCACCACCTGGGGAAGACCCGATGAAAAGCGTTTGCTAAAGATTGCTCCTGTTGCCGCTGAACTGGGCGTGAAATATTTCCAGATCGATGCCGGATGGTTCCGCATAGAAGAACCCGGCGACTGGACGATCAAAAAAGAATATTATCCCAACGGCTATAAAGCGTTTTCTGAAGCGTTGGAAAAATATGGAATGAAGTCCGGACTCTGGTTTGAGTTTGAAAACCTTTATCCGGATAAAACTCTGGAAGATACCGGAAAAGCTGACTGGGTTCATACTCTTGACGGTTTCCCCCTGCGTGCAGGCAGAGCTTATTTCCTTGATTTCAGAAAACCGGAAGTCATTGCTCATCTGACAGAAAAGGTGGCGACGTTCCTGCGGGAAAATAAGGTTGGCTATATCAAAATAGATTATAACTCAGCCATTCCTTTCGGTGTTGACGGGGATTCCGCTTCCCCAGCAGAAAATCTTCAGCAGCACGCCGCATGTGTCCGGAAATTCCATGAAGACCTGCACCGTCTGGTTCCCGGATTGCGTATAGAAGAATGTTCTTCCGGCGGACACCGTTTGACACCCGGCTGGGCGAAAACCGGAGAATATATCAGCTGTACCGATGCTCATGAAGGGGTGGAAATCCCGCTGCTCGCCGCTGAAGCGTTGAATTTCTGCTATTACGACAAAGCTCTTGTCTGGAGCACATTACGTCCGACAGATGACGATAACCGTTTGTCTTACAGCATGTGTGCCGGAATGATGGGACAGATGACCCTTTCCGGTGATTTGGAACAGCTTTCCGCAGAACAGCTTGCAACAGTCAAAAAATATGTATCTTTCTATGAAAAGATTTCTCCGGATTTGCGGTTGAACAGCAAATTGCGGATAGACCAGAACTCACCCAGCCGTATTTATCCCACCGGACGGGCGGTGTATGACTCTTGAATCAGAAAATGAACTTCTTCAGATCGTTCATTTCTTTGAAACAGATGCCGCAAGTACAGAGTTTGCTCTTCCTGACGGAAATTGGGAACTGGAAGATTGCGTAAAAGCTGATGCTCTGGAATATACATTCAACGGAAAATCCATAATCTTTGAAAAAGTTGTACCGTTCAGTGCAGCAGCATTCCGTTACCGCAGAAAATAACAGATATTCTGTTTTTTAAGAAGAGCAGGAATGGTGTTTTTTGACAGCCTCCCTGCTTTTTTTATTTTCAGAGCCAATTTCAAAAGTCTTCAACAGAGTTTTTTCTCGAAAATAGATTTTTTTCAGCTTGACAATCAAAAAAATATGAGTTATATTATAACAGGTATAACAGATGAGTTTTATGTTTTAAGAACAAACAACAATAGAAAGGGGTTCGTATGAACTTGAAGACAACTTTGTCTGTTTTCGCCGCCGGGATTATTCTTTCCGCCGGAGCAAACGATGCGTATTTCGACACTCCGCCCAGCGTGACCGTGCCGAAAATGAAATCAATGAAGATTGATGGTAAATTCTCTGCCGATGAAGAGAAGTATACCGCCGGAATGAATGGTTTCTCTCAGGTTCTCGGCAAAATTGTCATGCTGCCGATCTTCGACCCGGAAGCCCGTTTCCAAGTCGGTACCGATGGAAAAAATCTCTATATCGGAACTGAATGTGAAACAGCTCCCTCCGGAATTCTTCAGCGGATGCGCAAAGGAAGAAACGGAAATGTCTTCGCTGATGATACTCATGAATTTGTCTTTACTCCGAACCCGAATGCCCCAAATCCGGATCTCTATCACGTGATCCTTAATAATAAAGGCGCATACAGTGCAACAGCAAAGAAAAACGGAACCAATTGCGGATGGGAACCGAAATTCACCGCGAAGGGAATTGTTGCCAATGGAAAATGGACCTACGAAGTGGCATTCCCGCTGGATCAGTTCGGAATCAAAGAATGGAAAGATGGAGATTCCATGGGAATTCGTATCTGCCGTAACTGGCGCGGAATTTCCTTCTCTCCCCAATGGGCGATCCAGTCCAGCTGGAGTCAGGTGAAATGTGCCTTCTTTGATACATTCAAGATTCCTACCGTTACATTCAAAAAAGACAGCCCGGTAGTTCGTATCCTGGATATCACAAAGGATGAAAAACCGAATCTGCAGGTAAGTTTCCACAATCCTTCCGCAAAGGCTGTTACAATCAATACTCATTACGTTCACAAACCGGTCAACTCTCAATCCATTAATGAAAAGAAGAGTTATACTCTCAAGGCCGGAGAACGCAAACAGATCCAGCTTCCCACAGCTCAAGTCGCTGACGGTGAATCTGTTCAGGCAGCTTATAAAGTGACTGATGCCAAAGGAAACAACATTTATTTCCGTTCATTCCTCTGGAAAAAAGAAAAACAGGCTGTTTTCAAAGCCCTTTCTGCTGCTGATAAAATTGCCTGCAAATTTGCATTTTATCCCTCAACTAACAATATTTATCTTCAGATCGATGCCGGAGCAATGGGCAAAGATGTGCTGAAAATGGGTAAATTCGCCGCAGAAGTGAAAGATAAAAACGGAAAATCTGTTGCAAAAACAGTTCTTCCGGCTTTCAATAAAGAATTTGCTCTGGATTATCTGTTCCAGCTGCCGGATATGAAGGCTTATACAAAGAAGAGCAATCCTTCCGGGGAATATGAGTTGATCATTTCCGGCGGAAAGAGTGTTCAGAAATTCAAATTCGAACGTAAAATCTTTGATTGGGAAGGCAACAAGATCGGGAAAAGCGATATCCTTATCCCCGGATTTACCCCCATCAAAGTCACCGAAAGCGGTTTGTTCAAAAAGACCGTGACCGTTTCCACTGTGCTCCGGGATCACACCCTTTCTCCCGAAGGTTTCTGGAAACAGGTCAAGGCCGCAGGGGAAAATCTGTTCCTCGAAGATGGTGTCAAATTGGTTGCAAAGATCAACGGCAAAGAATATACCGCCAAAGGAAAAGGGGTCAAGTTTACCAAAAAGAGCGATACCGTTGTAAAAGGTTTTGCTGAATGGACAGCCGGACCTCTCAAGGGAAAAACGGAGTTCCATTTTGAATTCGACGGTATGATGAAATTTGACCTTGTCATGCAGCCCGGTGTGAAAGTCGATTCCCTCCGGATGGTCGTTCCCATGGATGCAAAGAAAGCATATCTCTTCCATGAAAGCGGCGATGGCCTCCGTTTCAATTATGCAGGAAAAACTCCCGATAACTGGAAATCTTCCGAAGCCGCAAAACGCAATATCCTCACTTCTTATATCCCCTACATCTGGCTGGGTACTGAAGGCGCAGGGTTCTGTGTCTATGGCGACAATGACAGAGGCTGGACCATTGATAAAAAAATTCCTGCTCAGACCATTACAACAAAGAATGGAAAAACCGAGCTTGTCATGAATCTTTTTGCCAAGCCGATCCAGCTGAAATCTGCTCGCAAAATCACAATGGCTTTCCAGGCAACTCCCGTGAAACCCATGCCGAAAAACTGGCGCAGACGTCAGGCAAGCTGGTCCTTCCCGACTAACTTCTATAAATATGTGGATTACGCCATCCGCTTCTATGGCAGCAGCCTTTGTCAGGGCGGCCTCTGCGGCTCTGATGACCTCTTCCCGCGCAATCGCGACCATTCCCTCTGGGAAATGTATGGTCAGATCCGGAAAACAGGTGTGATTCCCAAAGGTTATCTTGAAAAATGGCTTGCCGGATATCCGAAAAACAGCCCCAGAACAATGGATGTTTACCGCAGAGAAATCAACTTCGGTCTTCACAACGCCAGATGGTCCCGGAAACCTTCCACAACCAAAAACGATCTCGGCGGGATGACCGATCTGTCTGTGACATTCTACACCAATGCCCGCGGACAGCGGATTGATATCCCCGAATCCAGAACATTCCTCGATGACTGGTTTAAAGAAGATTTTCAGGAATCCAGAAAGACCCCGCCCTCGCTCGGCGCAAGCAAATCCTACAGCGTCACACCTGTGGAAAGCTACCGTGATTTTGTTATCACCCGTTATCACAAAATGCTGACAACCGGTGCTTGCGACAACATCTACTGGGATGATATGTTCCTGAGTGCCAATGAAAACTATGGCGGTTCCACCGATGCTTACTATCTGGAAGACGGACGTCTTCAGGCATCTTTCGGAGTTTTTGATCTCCGCGAACTTACCAAGAGAACAGCCATCATGCAGCTGGAACTGGGAAGAACCCCCAATAATATGGTCCACATGACTAACGCCGCAATGGTTCCCATCTGTGCCTTCGTTCAGCAGAATCTTGACTGGGAAGATAACCTCGGCTCCAATCCGTTCCAGCAGCGTTACAGCCGGGAATATCTCCGGGCAACAAGTATTGGTCGTCAGTTCGGAAACTTGCCCGCAGGTCTCGGACTTCTTTCCGGTGACAAAAAAGCTCTTGAACTCTGTACTCACAGCGGGGCAGGGGTTGCCATCACTCACGAAATCCAGTGGACTCTCGGAAGTCCCCGTTCCAAAGGTTTCCGTTTCATGATGGAAAGCTTCTACAAGTTCGGCTATGGTCAGGACGATAAAGTTCAAGTTCTGAACTACTGGGATAAAAATTACCCGGTTAAAATCACCGGAGCGGAAAACAGTTCCATCCTGCTCAGAAAGGGAAATGAGTTCTACTTCGTCGTCAGCAACTATGGCGATAAAGCAACTTTGACCGCTGAGATCACAGACATTTCCGGATTCACCGCAGTCAATGGCGAAACTGAGAAATCCATGACTGTCAACGGTAACAAAATAACCTTTACCATTGACAAATACGGTTATATCTTTATCAAAGGAAAAGTGACAAAATGAAAAAATTACTTGCATCTCTGATCGTTCCGGCAGCCCTTATTGCGGCTGCCGCTGAAAACCCCATCTACAAAATGTATTCCGATGAAATCACGTTCTCCGTATCTTTTAATGATACGATGGAGGCGGATATGGCAAATGGAAATGGAGAAGTCAAGCGGCTGACAACCAAGACTCCTGCGACATACAAACCCGGTATGTTCGGCAAAGCTCTGTTCGGTCCGGTTCCCATGTATGATGCAGTGGGAAATATTGATACCAGAGTGCCCGGTTCCATTGTTGCCTGGGCAGCTCCCACATGGAAACAGACACAGACCGAAAAGGAACCCAGCTTTTCCATCTTTGGCGTTCATTGTTATTCCAAGGAACAGCTTTATGACCTGATCTTTGGAAAAATGCCCAATCAGCCGTGGAAAAAAGGTCATTTGAATGCCTATGTTCAGTATCCGAGATTGAAAAAAGTTACCAGCTGTATCATCTGGAACCGCGGAATGGTTTATCAATGGCCCGCCGGTGAATGGCACATGTTTGTAGTGACTTGGGGGAATGGAACGATTTCCTATTCTGTTGACGGAAAAAAATCTTCTGTTTCAGAACTTCTGGAAGTCTTGAAGGCTCCTCCCCAGTGGTTTACAATCCGTGCAAATTCTTTCATGATTGATGAGCTGACCATTCTGAACAAACGCCTGACCGATGATGAAATCGTTAAATTGTATCAGGAATGTTTGAAAACTGCCAAAAAATAAAATCAGCAGACCAATCGCAAAAAAAGCCGTTCCGGTAAATTCATGGAACGGCTTTTTTTTAGGGTATGCGCATTGACTTCCGGTTTCAGATTAACGCATCTGTCTGAGGTGTTATTGATGAGAGAATCAATCCAATGACAGCGGAAGATCAAAGAATTTGATAGCATTTTCTCTTGCAATTTTTTTGAAAACAGTTTCTGAGATCCGTTTCTCATCCCGCCATTTCAAAAGCAGATTCATTGTTTTGAACTCCATTCCGAGACAGCAGTAATCTGTTCCGAAATAGAGACGGTCCTGAAATTCTGTCAGGAAAATTGCTCCGAATTCCGGATCGCAATTCAGCATGGAAAAGGCATCGGAAAGTTCGCCCATCAGGTTCGGATGAGCCCGGAAGAGTTTGGGAACGACACCTTCCTCCTGAATTTTTTCGGGCGCAATAGGACGGATCACATAATCTCCATCGTCATTGAAAACAGGTTTCCGTTCTGCATGGGAATGATTTTTTGCAAGTTCAGACCAGAAAATCGGACCATGAGCGAAGACTTTCAGGGTCGGAAACCGGTTCAGAGTTCGTTCAAATTGCGGGATTCCAGGATCATCCTGAAGTCCGAAATCCCCATATAATCTGTCGGAACCATCCCAAGTGACAGGCAAGCCGACTTTAGCGGCGCAGCGGAAGAGGTTCTGAACACGTTCATCTTCTGTCGGCAAGTTTGGCATGATCTCTCCGACGCCCCGGCAGCCTTTTTCTTTGTAATAGGAAAGCACCCGGTCAAGAGGGGCATGGGAACAGTTGCTGATGGCACGGGGATCGATATTACAGAAAGGGATGATCCTGTCGGGATATTTTTCAGCCATTTCCAGAATGTCCTCATTGGCCTGCGGGAGATAGATTTCAGAATTCACTACGGGGAGAACGCATCCCATTTCGATACCGCACTCATCATATCGCTGAATCAACTCTTCCGCAGAGGGAAAACGGACAACGAACGGATTTGGGATTCTGTAAGCATGAGCGTGAATATCAATAAACATTTCAATACTCCTTAATCGTAAAATTTACCGAGCTGAATTTCATCAAGACCTTTGTGGAAATGATCCTTCAATCTGCCTTCTTCTATAAAACCGAGTTTTTTATAAAAAGCCTGTGCGTTCGTATTGATGTGGCTGGTACAGGTATAAACTTTCCGGATATTATTTTTTTTCCAGAAAACCTCTGCTGCTGCGAAGAGAGCTTTTCCGATCCCCCTGGAGAAGCTTTCCGGATCGACACCGATGACTTCCAATACACCCAAACCATTTCCCGGGTTGATACTTACCCGAAGATAACCGATAACGTTATTATCAGTTTCAGCGACAAAAGATGTCACGATAATACCGCCCCGTTCAGAATGGGAAATTTCTTTCCAATAGGATTCCGGTTTTGGTTCAGTTCCGAGCAGGTCTCCGAAAACGGCTCTGAAACTTCCAAACATGATAACCGCAACCCGGGCGGCATCACGATCTTCAAACTTTCTGATTTTTATATCCATAAAAAACTCCGGATTGATTTTTCCTTTTACTAATTTACATGCATAATTTATTTTTGTCAATACCCGAAAATGAAAAATCATATCAGTTTAATCTCCACGGTTGATATTACTGAAGAAATATGGAAAAGGTAAAATGACAAAAAATTGAAAAAAAAATAAGGATGTTTTTGAAATATCTATTTGACTTTATAATTTTTGTATGCTATATTTACTTCAAGGCAAGCGGTTGCCTAAATTGAAGAGTGAATGTTAAAAGTCCAGCCAAATTTTGCTGAACTTTTGAAATTACCTCTAAAAAAAATCAAATTGGTGATTTTTATGAAGAAAACAAAATTGATCAACGGTAAAAAAGCAACATTGCGTGATATTGCTGAAATGGCTGGAGTAACGCAATCAACTGTTTCCAGGATTCTAGGCGGAAATCCGCATTTCTCTGCAAGCGAAAAATGCCGTCAGAAAATTTTGAATATCGCAGAAGAATATGGCTATCAGCCGAAATTATCTGCAAAGTCTCTTGCCATGGGAAAAAGTTATAATATCAATCTGCTTCTGGGGAATATTGCAAGGGACCTGACAAATCCTTCTACAGCCATCCTGATCGATACTATTGTACGGGAACTGAAAAAAAATCACTATAATCTGGTCATTACTCCTATCACCGTTTCCGATATAGACACGATGACCAGGGAAGTCCGGAAAATCCTTGGTTCTGCATCTGTTGACGGAACGATCATCAGCAGCGGGCTTTTGAACAAAGAACTCCGGGCTGAGTTCATCTCAAACCGTATTCCGGCCGTTTTGCTTGATATTCATTCCCTTCAGGAAGATTTCGGCAGATTACCTTTTATATATCACCTTGCTTACGACGAATATCCGGGACAGGAGAAAATGTTGAAACATCTGATGGATCTGGGACATAAAAAAATCGCCTACATCACCGAAGGTGATTGTGCCGATATTATGAGTGCGTTCCGTATGGCTGCCGGGAAATATGCATTCAAATTCTCAGATAAAGATATCTTTCAATTTTACGACTGGCGTCAACACAGTCCGGCACCACACAGCCTGCAATTATATTATTACCGGAAAATGGAGGAAATGTGGCACATCCTGAAAGATTATTCCGCATTGGTTTGTACTTCTCAAATAGGTGTTCTCGGAATCATTGAATTTCTGAAAGATCATGGAATAAACGTTGGAAAAGATATTTCTGTTGTCGGATATGGAAACTGTCCGGAACTCGGCGCAGGGATAACATCAGTCGACAAGTTATGGGTTGAAACCGGAAAGACTGCTGTCAAGACAATCATGCACGCTATCGACCATCCGGATGAGTTGGTTACTCATGTAAAAATTCCGACGGATTTTTATATCGGAACATCCACAGGAAAAGCTGAGATCTCTGTCCCATAATCTCAAAAACAAATATCAAATACAATTATTGCAGAAAAAATTATGAATGGAGGTACAAAATGAAAGAAAAACGGGATTTTTTTACGTTGATCGAGTTGCTTGTCGTAATAGCCATTATTGCGATTTTAGCGGGAATGCTGCTTCCGGCGCTGGGAAATGCAAGAAACAAGGGCAAAGCGATCTCATGCCGGAACAATCTGAAACAAATCGGACTCGGTCATGGATTTTATCAAGCCGATTATGATGGGTGGATCGTCAGAAAAAAGGTATATTCCACCTCAGCAAATGTGATTTACTTCGCTGATATCATTTCTTATCTCATCGACAAAAGACAAAATGGAAGTGACCCATTGATGGATAAAAAACTCTTCACGTGCCCTGCGGAAAACAGAGTAAGTGACCATCTTTCCTGTCATTACGGAATCAATACCAGATTGTGCGGAAATGATGCCGGACAGAGAAAGTCATCCCAGATCACTCAGCCCACTCAGGCAATACTCAATTTGGATAACTCCAGACTGAAACCGGATAATTCCAGCGGTGATCAGGGAATTGATTATGCGATCGCTGCCCGGATCAGCTTCCGCCATAATTCTGAATCAAATGTGCTTTATTTTGACGGTCATACCGAAAGCAGAAAACAAACCTATCTTGTCAGTAAAGCGGATGGCACAAAAGATGCGGGAAATCGCGGCAGGCTTGACATCGGCTTTTCCGGGGATCCCTTCTGAGCCGAAAAGCGAAAACGTAATTCCAGGAGAAATATCAAATGCGTTTCAAACTGATTGTTACCGGACTGTCTCTCTTTGCTGTATTGCTCTGCAATGCTCTTGAACTGAATGTTCAAAAAGACAAGACTGGAAATTTTGTTCTTGAAAATCAGTTTATCCGGGCCGCAATTTCCGCAAAAGGCGGAAAAATTGTTATCTTTGAAGATAAAATCCGGCAGATGAACTATGCGCTTTCAACCGGAAGCTGGGCTGGATTGGGAAAAGTGAGAATCTTTGAAGACCGCACCTGTACTGAATTTTTGGATGAAAATTACAAGGTGAAAATATTGCAAAATTCCGGAGATAAAGTTACTGTGGAATGTTCTTATCTTGCCAAAAGAAAAGATCATCCGTGGCGCGGCTTTGAGGTGATCAAGCGATATTCTCTGAAAAAAGGAGAAAACCGTCTTTGCATGGAATGGATAATAAACTCATACAGTAACTCCGGAAAACTAACCCCGTTTATGCACAACTATTTACGGATCAGAAACAAATCCTATGCTTTTGCCCAGACTGCGGACGGGTTGTTCTGCCGGGAAATCCGTGCTGCGAATTCACGTGAGCGTACCCGCATGGTTCGTAATCTTTCGGAACCTTGGGGAGCTGTTGTTTCTCCGGAAACCGGAAGTGGGATTCTCGGCTGCGATGCGTTGGATTCCACAAAAGAAATGCTGTTCTGGCTCGATGAATCAAAACCGACGTTTGAACCGGTATTTGAAACTGCCAGATTCGGGATGAATTCTTCTTGGAGCAATACCTATTGGTTTGCACCGCTCCGGGACATGAAAAGCTGTCATTTTGCAACTGCTGATTATGCCGGAGGTTTCTGTATGGAAAACTCAAAAAGCGTCCTGAAATTTCTCCCATTTACTGCAATCGGAAAAGTTTCGGTAAAACTTTATCAGGGGGATCATCTGCTGAATCATTTTTCAATTGATACCAAAACAGGAAAGACCTTGACTGTTCCGGCAAATCTGAAAAAAGGATTGCAAAAAATAAAGATCCGGATTGAATATCTGCAACAGAGTAAAACCCATGATGTCTGGATTTCGCCTCTTCCGGAAGGAAATGTTGCTGGAGAGAATTCTCTGAAAAAAGAAGAAAAAACAGGAAGAGAATATGCAAAATGCCACGTCCCGAAAGGAAAGATGTTTGTTTCTGGGGATATGACTGTTCCGCTGGGATTTTTTTCTGTCACCAACAAACTTTCCAAAAATTCTGCAAAAACAATGAAGCTTATCATTGATGTGCCGGAAGGAATCTCTCTTATGAATCCGATGGCTCATTATGGCAACTGTCACAAGCAGATCAGCCGGAATCCGATCACAATCAACGGGGAGAAATACAACCGTTATGTAATTCCGAAATTGGGATTCCGCAACACAGTATTTGCTTCAACCACATGGGCGCCCGGTAAAAAAGGAAACATGTTTTATCAGTTGAAATGGCTGAACGGAGAAGATGAAAGAAAAGCCATATCAGTGGAATCTCTTTCCATTCCCCGCGCGCCGTTCCCGAAACTTCTGATCACAAATATTCCCGGATTCGGAATGCTTCAGAAATATATTGATTGCTGGCCGGGTTTCTATGAAGCGATGCGGCATGTGGGGAATAACACCATCAGTTCCAGTGCTGCAGCTGTACGCAATGCGGATGATTTGAAACGTTTTTACAGGAAGGCTCAAGAGGAAGGTTTCTACACATTTGCCAATTTTCTCCCCTTTCATCTTGCAGACAAAAGCAGTCTCTGGCTTTACAATGAGGATATTCAGAAATTCTGCGCAGTCAGTCTATCCGGGAAAAACAGCAAATGGCCATGTCCATCTTATCGGGGAAAAGCATTTCAGTATCATGTCGAACTGGCGGCATCACCCGGAAAACTCGGAGCAACCATGCTTGCCCTTGATACAGAAATGTGGAGCGGAGCGGATTACTGTTTTTGTGACCGGTGTTTAAATCTGTTCCAAAACTTCATGAAAAAAAATCATCCGGATAAAAAATATCTGTCGCCGAAAACATTCCGGAACCACCCCGAAAAATATCCGGAATACAATAAAATATGGGATGATTTCAAAGCAATGCTGGGGAATGAAATGTACCGTGCAATCATCAGCCGCTTCAGAAAAAATCTTCAGGAGTCCGGAACTGCCGGACCTTACATGGCAGGCACTTATGATGCACTTCCTCCGGATAATATCTATTCCATGTTTCTCCGTCTGAATGATCTTTTGCAGGAAAAACTGGTCAATCATGTACAGCCTTCTCCTTATACAAGAGGGAATGCATTGAAATTTGCGGAAAGTGTCAGAAAAGCACGGAAAGCCATTGGAAATTCCAACATCCTCACCTGGATGAGTGCTGGCGGTGTTTACTCCAATGATGAGTATCCCGGAAGAGATTTCCGGTATTGTCTGCTGGAAAATTTTATGAATGGAGCCCGCGGATATCTTATTCTCCCGTGGTATGGGCTGGATGCCGAAGATTTGAAAGAACATGCCATTGCCATGCAAATGGTCGTTCCGGTGGAAGATATTATTGTAGAGGGTAAAGTCATAACCGGCTTGAAATCATCAAATCCGGATGTCAAGATTTGCGGCTTGAAAAAAGACAAAGAACAACTCATCCTCGTCAGTGAATACTACGATACAAAATTAACGTCCGTCTCATTCAATATCACGGCAGAAGAGGATTGCCGGGCGATTGATATGCTGACCGGCGAAGAGATTGCCTCAATCGTTAAGGGGAATAATACCGTTCATATTACGCTACCTGCCGATGACCGGGCTGTCCTGATATACACGGGAAACCGAAAATTTGATTTTCCCGGACGGAAAATTCCCGGACGAAAGGTTAAAGGAACCATAGCACAGCAGCCCTTATCCTCCCGGAACCAAAACAGGATATCTGATAAAACAACGGAAGGGAAACTGAGTGTCAGCAAAGATGGATTGAGCTTTTCCAATGACTGGTATAAAATAACGTTTTTCAAGAATTCTCCTTACTCCGAAGTGGAATTTGTCAAAACATCAAAGAAATATCAGTATTTTCTTTCCAATTCCATGAGATACAAATCAAAAAATTTCTCCCTGCTCAATCAAAAATCCAAAAGGGAAATCAAAAAATCTCCGGATGGGAAAAAAATCGAATTGATCTTTCATGAAAAATTCAGTTTTCCCGATAGAACGATCAAAAGCCAGATCAAATTTACATTCCGGAATGATTGTCCGGTCATCAAATTTTCCGGTAAAATCGAACAGGAATCCTCCGCAGGAAACAGCAGTATCAACGGTTCTTTGAACAGTTGGTGGTTCAAGACAATCGAAGAAGGAAAAGTCATGCACAGTTTCTGTACCGGACCAGTTCCGGAAAAAAGCGGATCACTGACAGATCACAACGGTAATATTGAAGCCGGATGGAGAAAAAAATACAAGTATTTTGCACTCAGTGACGGGAACAATGCGTTCGGAATGATCACGCCCTCGCAGGAAAATGGTTCCATTTATGTTTCCAAAAAGAAAAATGGTTATATTTCCGGTTCCAAAATCAAAATGGATGGAAACATCTTCCAGACAGAACACTATCTTTATATCGGTTCTGAAAATGAACTGAAAACATGGGCAGAAATGCTTTATACATCTCAACAGAATGAAAAACAGAAACTCTAAAATAAAGGACAGCAAAATGACAAAAGAAGCAGGATTGAAAAAATATTCGCTTGACGGTTTTCTTCCGCAGGCAGACATGCAATACATTGATCAGATCCGTGGTCAGGAATTGCAGAAGTACAAAGAACTTCTTTTCAACGCAGAGCGGGATGGATTTTCCGATCAGCTTGAATACATAGGCGATATGCCGTTCCGTGCAAGCAAAGAGGTGAAATCCTCCCGGCTCGGAGTCGGCTTTGAGGTTCTGGATCACAGAGAGGCCTACGACTTTGACCAGACATTGAAATTCATGCGTAATTCCGGTGTCAAATGGGCAAGACTGCAATCCGGTTGGCAGCGTGCAGAACAAACACCCGGAGTCTATGATTTCAAATGGCTGGATCATATTATAGATTCGCTTCTTGAAGCAGGGATCACCCCGTGGGTGAGTTTAAGTTTCGGAAATGGGCTTTACATGGATGTTCCGCCATGCCGGGGTTCCTATTTTTATTCTCCCACAGTTTTCGGGGAAAAAGGCATCAACGGCTGGAAAAATTACTGTCAGGCTATGGCGCGCCATTTTCAGGGCCGTGTTTCTCATTACGAAGTTTGGAATGAACCCAATGCCGGATTTCTTCAGAAACCGGGAAGTGAACTGAGCGGAAAGATCATCGCTGAACCACCGGAAGAATATGTAAAACTGGTCAAAATTACTTCAGAAGCTCTCCATGAAGTCCTGAATGACGTCAAAGTTATCGGAGGTTCCATTTCCGGCTGTTCCCTCTGTAATGAATACATTCAAGGTCTGTTCGATGCAGGAATTGCGGAACATATTGATATCTTTTCTTATCATCCGTATGAATTGATCCCGGAACTTTATTGGCCCTCCCGGCTTCAGTTTATCCGTGACAGAATTGCAGAAAGCGGAAGAAAAATTGAGATCTGGCAGGGAGAAAACGGAATCTCTGTAAATGGAAGAGAAGTAAATCAAGCACGTTTTCTGACCCGGCGTTACCTGACGGACCTCCGCCTGGGTGTTGATATGACATCCTTTTTCACCGCCTGTGACTTCCGTAATGGCTACAATAGTTCCGGCATTTTTGATATGGGTGTGATCGATGCTTCCGATCCGGACTGTTACAAACCGAAACAGGCTTTGCGTGCTATGCAGAGTTTCACATGGCTTTTCGATGAAGAAACTTCTCCTGTAAATGTCTCATTTGAAATTCATCCCTATGAAACCCCGTGGGCATATACGACCCGTCCTGTGGATGATCTTTATCCTGTTGTCTGCGGATTCAGGAAAGGCGATATTCCGATTTATGCTTACTATCATCCGTCTCATATTCTTTCCAGTTATGAAGTTCGCGCGGTAAGCATTCAAATGTATCCGGAACGCTGGAGTACATTTGAAAAACCGGTTCTGATCGACCCGATCACAGCCAGGATCTACCGGATCAAAAATGAAACAACATGCAGTGATGGAAATTATGGCAGATTCAGACAATTCCACCGGATGCCCATGCTGGATTATCCGTTGTTCCTGACAGATGCCGCAATTTTCCGGGATGGTTTGGAAAACTTCAAGTATGCTCAAACTGAAAATAAGGAATGATTTCAACTTTATTTTTTCAAAGGGATTGTTTTACAAACAGCCCCTTTGTTACAGCGTACGGAATCAAATTCAGTCTTATTTTTTTCTTAAGAGAGGTTACTTGACAAAGCAAATGCAAGTTTGTCAGATTAAATGCAACCTCTCTTTCTTTGTCAAATTAAATGCAATCAATATCTATTTAGAGGGGACGTTTCGTTTTTAAAGACTTAAAAGTATGAAAATCTTCAAATTCCAGCCTTCTATTTACTGGAAAAGCCTTGAAAATTAAAAGAAAGAGGGCTATATTACCCGAAACACGAGGAGCTGTCAAAGATGTTTTCAAAATTAAAAAGCGTAATATCCATATTTTTTACCATTCTGCTTTTTTTGATTTTTGTTTTTGCATTGACACTGTTCAGTCCTGCGATGAAGCGGACTCATGAGGTTGAAGCAAAATTGGAAGAACAGAAGATGATTCTTGACAAACGGAAGACAACACGGACAGCTCTTTTGCGTGAAGTTCACGATTTGGAACGGGATCCGCAGGCAATAGAAAAAGTCGCCAGAGAACGTTTCAATATGTGCAAAGAAGGCGAAATCATTATCAAATACGACAGGTAATATCATGGAAGATCTTTTGTATTGCTGTTCCTTTTCAGATGCCTCCGGAGATACCGGGATAACTGCAGAACTGCTTTCTGCTATGGGCTGGGATTTTTCCTCCAGACTGGATGCAGAATCCGGCGAGACCTGGCAGACACTTTATTTTTCCACAAAGCCGGAAGCGGAAGAAGCCAAGACAAAACTGGAAGAACTCCGTCCGATCTGGAAAGAGCTTGATATCGTTTTCGGAGATGTTGCCGTTACGGAGCTCAAAAAAGAAAACTGGGCGGAATCATGGAAAATCCATTTCAAACCCATGGAAATTTCAGAGAGACTGGCAATTACACCTCCCTGGGTTGATTTTCCTGCCAAGCCCGGACAGAAAGTGATTATTCTGAATCCCGGTTTGAGTTTTGGAACCGGACAGCATGCAACTACAAAATTCTGTTTGAGCAAATTGGATGAGATCGCGCAGACTCTTCCGGAAAATTCCTCCATGCTGGATGCCGGATGCGGTTCCGGGATTCTGGCGATTGCCGCCGTCAAACTCGGCTGGAAAGAGGTTTTTGCTTTTGATATTGACCCCGATGCAGTCCGGATCTCTCAGGAAAATTCTGCTGAGAATCAAGTGGATTCCATTCATTATGCAACGGCTCCGTTGCTGGAATATTCCTGCGGAAATAAAATGTTTGACTGCATTGCGGCGAATATTCTTTCATCAGCCTTGCTTGCAGGAAAGAATAAATTGCTTTCCATGCTGAAACCCGGCGGAACGCTGATTCTTGCGGGGATTCAGGATGCTGAATTTGAAATCGTCAAAAAATCGTTCTGCGCTTCCGGGTGTGAGCTGATCTCCACCGCAGAGGAAAACGGATGGCGCGGCGGGATGTTTCACTACAATAAATAACCAATCATAATATTCAAACTGCCACGAAAGGAATTCAAAAATGGCTAAAACGTACAAGATCGCAACATTGCCCGGAGACGGGACAGGTCCTGAAGTCGTTGCTCAGGGTGTAAGAGTTATCAAAGCTGCCGCAAAAAAATTCGGTTTCAATGTCAAATTTACCGAATTCAACTGGGGCGGTGACAATTATGTAAAAACCGGTGTTGTTCTGCCCGATGATGCAGTGGAACAGCTCAAAAAGTTTGATGCTGTTTATCTCGGAGCGATCGGCAGCCCGAAAGTTGCTCCCGGAATCCTCGAAAAAGGTATCCTGCTCAAACTCCGTTTTGAACTCGATCAGTACATCAACCTCCGTCCCGTGAAACTGTTCCCCGGCGTTGATTGCCCCCTCAAGGACAAAGGTCCCGAAGATATCGACTACGTCGTTGTCCGTGAAAACACCGGCGACGTTTATACCGGTATGGGCGGTGTTTCCATGAAAGGTACTTCCGATGAAGTTGCTATTCAGGAAATGGTTTACACCCGCGCACAGGTTGACAGATGCTTGAAATATGCATTTGAACTTGCAGCAAAGCGTCACACCAAAAAGAATCCCTGGAGAGGTCTCTCTGAAGAAGATAAAAAAGCAGGTTACACCTCACAGCTTACACTCTGCGGCAAGACCAACGTTTTGACATACGTCTTCAACCTCTGGGAACGCGCTTTCCACGAAATGGGAAAGAAATATCCCACCGTCAAACTCAACTACTGCCATGTTGACGCAACCTGTATGTGGATGGTCAAGAACCCCGAATGGTTCGACGTGATCGTCACCTCCAACATGTTCGGCGACATCATCACAGACCTTGCAGCCATGACATCCGGCGGTATGGGTATCTCTGCAGGCGGAAACCTGAATCCCGAAGGTGTCAGCATGTTTGAACCCATCGGCGGAAGTGCACCGAAATATACCGGTATGAATGTGATCAACCCCTGTGCTGCAATTCTTGCAGGCGCCATGATGCTGGAACATCTCGGTGAAAAGAAAGCGGCTGCCGCAATCGAAAAGAGCGTTGCGTTCTGCACAGAAAAGAAATTGAAATCTCTCTCTGCCGGAAAGATGGGTTATACCACCAGCGGAGTCGGTGATCTTGTTATCAAGAATCTCTGATCCGGAGAATGAATTTTTAATTCTGAAAAACGGCAGTTTCCGGTAAAGGGACTGCCGTTTTTTCTGAAAGGTATCTATGAGCAATAAAGCTTTTGAATTATTTACAGCCGTTCCGAAGCTGCACAACTGTGCTCAGGCTGTTGCAGATGGTACAGGTCATTCCGATCACGTTGCAGAACTTGCAGCCTGCGGGGGAGGGCGTGCTCCGGAAGGGCTTTGCGGAGCGTTACATTCCGCTTTGCTTCTGGTCAAATCGGAAAACCGTGAAAATGTGAAAAAAGAGTTTCAGGCTGCTGCCGGGGCTTTGACTTGCCGTGAAATCAAGAGTGCGGCAAAATTCCCGTGTGCAGAATGTGTCCGCGTTGCTGCGGAACTTGTGGAAAAATACAAATAAAAGGATCTGTTATCATGACAGATATTGAACGCAGTAAAGAAGTTTTTGATCAGTTCAGAACTCAGTATAATACCCCTTATAGCATTGGCGATTTGACTGCAACAGTCTGTACTTTGTGTGGAGTGGAATTGCCGCAGCAGTGTGCCGGAACACCGATTCCTTCTGTGATTGATCAGGGGGATAAACTTATGGACGGTGTCGGAAAAACACAGAAAGTTCTGCTTTTCTGTGCTGATGCACTTGGAGAAAATCAGCGGCAGTATTTCAAGGATGATTTTGCAAGAATCGAAAAAATTGCCGGATTCCGGATTCTTTCCACCTCAGTCATGCCCAGTGTGACACCTGTTTGTTATGGTTCAATCTTTTCCGGTGCGGCACCCTGTGTGCATGGAATTCAGAAATATGAAAAGCCTGTATTGAAAGTTGATACTCTGTTTGATGCATTTGCCAGAGCCGGAAAGAATGTGGCGATCTGCGCGATCAACTCCTGCAGTATTGATATGATTTTCCGCGGAAGAAATGTGGATTATTACTCTTTCAGAACGGATGAAGGTTCTTTCCAGTGTGCCATGAAACTTGTGGCGGAAAGCGATTATGATCTGATCGTCTGTTACATGACAGACTATGATCATCAGATGCACCATCATGGTCCGTTTTCTGCAGAATGTGTGGAACAGGCAAAGTTAGCAGCAGACCGTTTTACAGCTTTTGCTGCACAGATGGATCAGTATTGGAAATCTTATAACCGGGCATTGGTTTTTGTTCCTGATCATGGCGGTCATCCGGTGGACGAAACACATGGAGCCCATGGAGAGAATATTCCGGAAGATATGCTGGTGAACCACTTCTATCGTATTTGTGAAGCAAACTAAGGATTTCTGCAATGATACCCAATCCTCTGGATTTTGATGTGATAGATGTTCATACTCATCCGTTTCTGGACTTTGAAAACGGCTGTATCGGAGCCTATGGAAAGCCGGAAACGATGGAAGAGTTTGACAAGGAAATGAAAAAAGTCGGGATTCGCAGATACAGCGGTTCGCCGTTGGTGAAGCATAAGGTTTCGGATTATGCAGAGATCCGGAAGATCAATGAAGATGCTCTGCGGATCCGGGATCGTTTCCCCGGTTACATTCCGGGAATTCAAGTTCATGGAGATTTTCCACAGGAATCTATCGCAGATATGACGAAACTTTATCATGAAGAAGGAATCCGTTATATCGGTGAGCTTGTTCCTTATATCATGAATACCGGAGAATTCAATTCGCCCGGTATGCTGGAAATTCTGAAAGAGGCGGGAAAACTCGGGATGACAGCCAATTTCCATGGAGGAAACCGGGAGACAGTTGTTCCGGTACTGGAAAATTGCCCGGGCTTGAATGTGATTCTTGCCCACCCCGGAGAACCCTGGGGGCCGGATGGCGCAAAAGCAAGATTTGATTTTGTGGCAGAATATGACAATTTGTATATGGACACCTCCGGAACAGGGCTTTTCCGGTGGAACATGCTTCGGTACGGCGTGGATGTTTGCGGCGCAGAAAAACTTCTGTTCGGTTCCGATATGCCTGTATGCAGTGCCGGATTGTTCCTTTACGGTGTCCTTTCTGAAAATCTGACGGAAGAGGAATTCCGTCTGGTTCTCGGTGGAAATTTCAAACGGCTGCTTGGTATTGAATAACAGGAGGATGAAATGAAAGATAAAGTCAGATATGCGGTGATTGGTCTTGGTCATGGTCAGGAACATGTTCAGGCAATCATGGAAAATCCGAAAGCTGAATTGGCTGTCTGTTCTGATTTGGATGCGGCAAAATTCAAAAAATTGAACCTTCCTTCAGAAGTCAGATTTACGAACAGTTTTGAGGATATTCTGAATATGCAGGATGTTGATGCTGTGGTTATTGCTCTGCCGACACCGCTTCATACGGAATATGCCATCCGCTCTATGGAGGCAGGAAAGCACGTCCTTTGTGAGAAACCTCTTGCGCTGAATGTGGAAGAAGGTTTGAAGATTTGCGAGGCTGTGAAACGGACAGGAAAAGTTTTTCAGCTTGGATATGAAGTCCGCTATTCTCCGTTTCAGGAAAAAATGCTTGAAATCAGCCGCAGCGGCGATATCGGGAAAGTGGCGAATGTCTGGTGGAATATGTTCTGCCAAAACTCGAATGACGGATGGCGTGCCAACCGGAAATTGCGCGGCGGAAAAATCTTTGATTGCGGATGTCACTACTACAACATTCTGGAAACCTGGGCAGGAGCACCGGTCAAACGGCTTTGCGCTTTCGGGAATCTGTTGGGAAAAACCGGACCCTGTGCCGATGAGATTCCGGAATCTGCGATCATTGTTTTTGAATATGAAAATGGTGTCCGCGGAGTCTTCAATCTTTGCGACAGCTGTCCGAATATGCAAAGTTCCACTTGCGGAATCGCCGGAACAGATGGAAAGATAGAAGCAGACCCGTACTATCCGTACTATGCCGGTTCCATGAAAGTTCATGCCCATGGCGGAAAATATCAGTATCAGATTGATATCCGCGGGGCAAAAGTTCCGAAGCATCTGGGCTTTGATGAACAGCACGAATCTTTCATTTCCGCCGTTCTGAATGGAACAGAAGTGAAAGTTACAGCGGAGCAGGGCGTTCAGGTCAACCGGATTCTGGATGCAATTGATGAATCTCTGGCTACAGGAAATACCGTTTCACTGTAATCAACGGTTATAAAAAACACGGAATTTTTTTCTGCTGATTTTTTTACAAAAGCTCTGTTCCCAATAAAGGTTGATTTGTGATCGGGGAAGAAGGGAAAAACTTTTGAAGGAAAGTTTTTCCCTTCTTCCCCGAACCCCATCATCCTTTTTCAAACCTTTTTGCGGCATTCCGATTTTTGCAACGCAAAAATCAAAATGCCATCATAAAATCAAATAGAATAGTAAAGGTAATTTCAAAAGTCCGGCAAAATTTGGCTGAAAAGAGATTGCTGATGAAATGGAAATGGTAGTTTGAGCGTGGCTACTCAAAGAGTAACCACCGAAAACGCTCCATTTTCAGATCTCTGCAAGAATTTTCAGACAGTTTTGAAGACTTTTGAAATTGCCTCTTTATAAAAGATGATTTTCTTTCATGATCCGCTCCGCATTTCCGGCAAGGATTCCGGGAACGCTCTTTTCCCAGACTGTTCCGGCGGCTTTTTTCTCAAGCTCGGCAACAAACTCGTTGCAATAAGCATAAACATCCTGATGCAGCTGCGGATGTCCGAGATAGGCATCCAGACCCAACAGGAATTTATCTGCAAAAAGTCCTTTTTCCCCGCCGGGAAGAAGCGCTTCATGATGCGCATGTTCCGCAACTATATTCAGAATATCTTCCGAATGTCCGCCGCTCAGATCAATGTAGAAATTGGGGAGCAGACGGATTTCCAGATCGAACAGTTCCCGTTCCCAGGGTACCCCGAAATGTGCGGCTACAAATGTAATTTCCGGAAATAAATGGGCAAGCGTATAAAGAGAAGCCGGACGCATGTTGCCAGCCTGATAACCGAAATCCGGACACCGTTTGGAATATGCCGGAGTGGAAACATATCCGGTATGAAATACCATCGGACAATGATATTTTGCGATCCGCTCATAAATCGGGAAATAACTTTCATCATCGTAAGATTTCTGGGGACAGATCCCTTTGAAACCGATAAACCCTTTTTCCACGGCGCGGTCGATCTGATCCGGCCCTTTGCGGAAATCAACCCATTTGAATGGAAGATACAGTCCGGGGAACTGTTTGGCAACCGCAAGGATCTCATCTTCTGTTGACGGTCTGGTATAGCCTGGAATCTCTATAATGTTCGGCAGTTCGAGCAGCCAGATCTGAGAAAATTTATCTGCAAAAAAATCAAGTTCCACAGGCTTTGTCAACAAGTGGGAATGGGCTGAAATCAATTTTTTCATAACTGTTCCTTTTTTTATTTCTGTTCAAATAATTCCGGTTCGATAATGATACTGCGCGGTGTCGTCTCTTTGCCGCGGATCACATCAAGTAGAAAATCAATGGTGATTTCCGCTGTTTTCATGATATCAAATTCCAGATAATCGCCTTCGATCAATTCCGGTGCAAGAATCGGAACCTGTTTGTGCCGAAGATAGATAAAAAACGGTTTCCAATCACATCCGGCACACCATTTCCGCTGAAGATAGGGGAAAATATGGCTCATCAGGATATCGTCAGGAACGATCAGCACATCCGGGCGTTTCGCTTTCGGCATGGCAGCCATCTGTTCCAGAATGGTTGCAACATTATTCTGCTCGAAAATCGAATGATCTGTCGGCTTGATCATCCGGTTTATTACAAAGCAATATTTATCTTCCGGCAAATCTGTATATTGATGAAACGTTTTCAAAGTCTGTTCTGTATACGGATAACCGCAACAAATCAGTGCGGGGCGTTTGAATCCCCGTTTTTGAGCTTGCCGGAAGGACGCATCAATATAATCATAACGTTCAACACGGAACCCACCGTTTTTTGCGGCGGATTCTGTGGAAACAACTGGTATCTTGTGTTTGTCGAAAAACTCCCATGTTTCATCATCGAAAGAAACAGTTGTCAGAATCCCGTTGAGCTGTTTCATTTCAATGCACCGCTTCAGACCGTCGAAATAGGAAAGGGAGTCCACATCGGTCATTTCCGGAAAATTCCGCAGGAACGTTTTGCTCTGACACGCATTCTGGTGGAGCTGGAGCTGAAGACATTGCAGGTAACTTGCCACGGAAGGCGAAAACGTTCTCCAAAGATTGACCAGCCCGATTTCCCGTCCGATCATCCCGTTTGTGGCAGTATTCCGCAGGATCACGCCCCGATGGGGTTTGATTTCCACGATTCCGGAATCGCATAAAGCATTGACGGCGCGCTGGATCGTTGCACCGCCTACGCCGAGACGCTGCCGTAATTCGGCTTGCGACGGCAATCTGTCTCCGGGTTTCAGTTCCAAATCCCGGATGTGGCAGATCAACGCCTGTTTCACCGTTTCTGTTTGATTTCCCTGATTCTTCTTGTGCACCATTTTATCAGTAACCTACTTTTAGTTTACTCTAATTATAATACATTTTTTTGACTTTGTCAAGGGGGGTTTTGAAAAAAATGAAAATATTTCTTGACGAAACAGAATTTTTATTGTATATTCCGGATAAACAAACATGGAAAGGTGCTATTATTATGCGTATTACAATTATGCAGCCGCCGTATCCCGGAAAGGGGGAGGCTCCGGATGTTTTGAACTGGCAGATACAACAGCTGAAAAATCTTGTTCCGGGAACCACTGATCTTGTTATTTTTCCGGAAAACGCAAACTGCACCGGATACACTGATCTTGATCACATGAAATCTTTGATCCGGAATGAAGGTGCCGTTTTTGTGGAAGAGATGCGGAAAACCGCCCGCAGAGTGAATTGTACCATCATGAGCGGATTGGAAAATATCGGTCCGGATGGAATCATGCGGAATCAGCTCACTGTTTTTCCGCCGGACGGAGAAGAGTTCTCTCCTTATACAAAGGTTCATCTTGTGGAACCGGAACTTGCCAAAGGAATCGAACCGGGTTCCGGTGCAACGTCGTTTGAATATAAGGGACTCCGTTACGGAGCCGCGATTTGTTTCGATTCTTATTTCCCGGAACTCTTTGCAGAATATGCCAAACAGAGAATTGATTTGATGATCGTTGTCAGCCACCAGCGGCAGGAACGCCCGGAGATCCTGGAATTTCTGAATCAGGCACGCGCTTTCGATTGCGGATGCACACTTTTACGTTCTGCTCCCGCCATGAAAAATCCGGATGTCGGCGGGAAAAGTATGGTCATCTCTCCGGAAGGAAAAATTCTTGCAGATGCCGGGGGTGTTCCGGGCGTTCTGACTTGCGAAATTGATCCGAAAGCCCGTTTTATGCGTGCAGCCTCTTACGGCGAACCAGACAGAATCGGAGATTACCGGGAAGTTCTTCTTGTCTCCCGCGCGCATGTGGATAAATAAAATTCAATTCTCAACAATGAATGGTTGATTTGTTATCGGGGAAGAAGGGAAAAACTTTTGAGGAAATGATATGCACCCAAAAAGTTGGACACAACTAAAGGATGCATATTTATGAAAAAAAATGCAAAAAACTCGATTAACTATGATGCAAAATTTAAAATCATGGTTATATTAGACGTAGTAAAAAACGATCTTCCTGTTCGAGTA
>JAFVTF010000032.1 GCA_017503375.1 Lentisphaeria bacterium
GAGAAATCGGTCGGTAATAACCAAAAATGCCTCCGTACACTCAGTACACTCCGTTTTCTCCGTACGAAAATGTGCTTTCAAATTTCAGGTTTTGCAACAGCCCCATCTTAAAGTTGAAATAGCAGAAGGATTTACCAACCCATATGGGAAACTGTGCTTTTTTTATCAAAAGTTTTGCAACACCCCTTTTGACTATCCGCAAGAGTTTTTCCATTCAATAAAGACAGTTTGTCAAGAATAAATATAGGTGCCTTATAACCATTGTTATGGATTAATTCCAGTCATTTTGACTGAAATATAAAAGAAATAATGATGTTCAGCATATTCAGCCATGAACCATTAAAAAATTCAGTGATTCTGTACAAGCCTTGGATTTTTATGGGATATCTGTGATTTTTCCCAGATAAAATTTCCCGAGCCCCGCATAATCACTTTGTGATCAGAGGCGGGATTCACGGGATTGGTTGATATCACTCTATCCAGATTTTCAGTATGTTTCAGTTTTGGCGTTGGCGGGGCCTGCAGACAAATCCTGAAATATTTGAATACTTGAGCGGATATCCTGTATTAATTTATCGTCTTCATCCAATTCAGTAAGGATTTCAGAGCATTGCGGGCAATCTCTCAGATGTATAGAGCAGTTGATTTTACCCAATATAGACATAGTCCCGCGACGATAAGAATCCAATTCTTCCTTTGTATAATGTTTCATTGTTATTTTTCCTCCAGATCCTTGATAATTTCTTTTAATGTACTGATACAACGGCTTTTTGCGGTATAAACAGATGATGGTGCCATATTCAAGAAATCAGAGACATCCTTAATCGGGCGGTTTTGGATTGCGTACATTTCAAATGCGACAAAAGTTTCCGGCTGTACACGGCTTTTCAACTCATTCATTGCTTCATTAAGGACATGACGCCGCCATTCTTCCTCCCAAATTTGTTCCCAATGATCCTGTGATGGAAGTGTTGCAGCAATGCCATTTTCTTCATCGTCCAACGAGTAATTTCCGTTTCTTTTTTCTATGATTTTCAATGCCTGATTTCTGACGATTTTTCTGAAATAGTGCCGGAAACGCCCCTTGGAGACATCATGTTTGAATATGACATGTTCCGGAATATTATCCGGATCATACTTTCCAATGATATCTTTCTGAAAGAATTCGCACATGACTTTCTGGACCAGGTCTTCGATTTCATCCGGAGTGAGGTGACAATCATAACCGCAGAGCATGATCATCGGTTTATAAGTTTTATAAAATTCACTCCATGAGATTTCATCTCCGTTACGAACTTTTATCAGCAGAGATTTGCTTGTTGTAAACGCCATTTTTGACTCCTGTTGTTTCACACATCATCTTACTGTCCCGGAAATGCGTTTTCTTACACAAGGCAGGATTATTTTTCCGGGGTCTTTTTGTTTTTTCTCTTTTGCATATAATTGAACACAGAAACTCCTTTTTTATTTTTCAAAAAGACATTTGCCCCTTTTGAGATCAGCAGGTTATACAGTTTATCATTCTGCATATTCACGGCATACATTAAAGCTGTCACGCCGTTTTCATCCTGCTGGTTTACGTTGATTCCGGAATTGATAAGAATTTCTGCGAACTGCATTTTTTCACTCTTTTTATTGTACTTCATCATGTACAAAACTCTGTGCAAAGCATTTTCGCCGCTGCTGTTTACGGACTGAATATCAATTCCGTTTTCAATGAGGATTTTCAATATTTCGGGGTCTTTTTGAACGACAGCGGACATAATCAGAGGAGTTTTGAAGAGCTGATTGACGATAACATCTGTTTTTGCGCCTGCTTTCAGGAGTAATTGAACGGCCTCTTTTCCGGAGTCTTCAACTGCATAGCAAAGCGGTGTTAATTTTCTGAAATCTTTCAATTCGGTCTGCTTTGTTTTTTTCAGAAGAGCCATCAGGATTTCCGGTTTTTCATAGCTTGCGGCGATATGGAGTGGAGTTCTTTGCAAACAATCCTGCAGATCGGGATTTGCGCCATTCTCCAACAGGAAATTCACAGTATCCAATCTTTTTTCTTCCACTGCCAAATGGAGAGAAGTCGATCCGCCGTAAGCAGTTTCATTGATATCAGCACCTGCTTTCAGCATTTTCTCAGCGGTTACAAAATCTCTGTTCCACAAAGCAAGCATCAGAGGTGTTCTTCCATTTTCCTCCTGAGTGTATTCGGAAACCGCATGTTCTTTGAACGTTTCCAGGAAAACGAAAAAACTGTTATCTGAATCCAGGACAACATCATTATGCTGAAAAAGCGAGGCCTGAATGCAGTGATTTTTACGCGGGAGCAAGCAAACGGTTGCTTTTTCACCGTTTGTCATGTAACCGATCAGGAAGATTGCTGTTTCAAAGGTGCGGTATGGCTGATATCTTTTCACAGAAACGCTCTTGAAATCCACACCGACGATTGATTTCAGGGTTTGATCCGGTGTATTTTTCACTTCATCGGCGGTTAATGGGATTGTGGAAATGACAAGTCTTGACTGCAAATCTTCGCCTTTTTTGTTTTTCAGGATAAAAATTCCTTCTATGGACCGCCGGAGTTTCCACTGGTGAAGGCGGTGAGGTTCGGAAAAGAACTTTTCTTTCTGCAGCTGTTGAAAAAGATCAGAACGGTCGATAATCAGCCATGAATTCGGTATGGAGAAAGAGTATCTGTCTGCGCCGAACTTATATTTTTTTATTCCGTCCGGAGCCGTACTGTTTTCTTTTTCAAGTTCGCGTTCCTGTTCAACGATTCGCTCTCTGTCAGTATCCTTTGAATTCTGAGCGGAATCTTTTTTCACAGTTGCCTGGCGTTTTGATCCGAACAAGGCAATCCATCCGACAACAGAAGCAGTAAGAAGGAATATACTTCCAATCAAGTAAAAAATCTTTTTTGAACCGTTTCTGCGAATCTGTTTTGTCTGACCGTACAAGAAAATATTTTCGAGAAAGAACTTCAAACGACCCAATGCGGTTTCACCATGTTTCAGGACATCATGTATTTTCTCTAATTTTCCGGAAAGTTCCTGAACATTGGCTATCCGGAAATGACTGTCCTGATGACATAACTGAAGTGCCAAATGAAAATACTGTTTTCTGATGAGAGAATTTTTCATTTCGGGAGGAATACTGGGGAAAAGATTCGGGGGATTCCCTGTAATCATGCAATATATGACCTTCCCGAACGCATAGAAATCCCCTTTCTGACGGTTGATTTTATCGGAACCGGAATCTCCGCTTCTCAGTTCGGGAGGAAGAAAATCCAATGTTCCGGCAAGCTGAGTCATCGTTACATCAAGGGAAGAAATCAACCCGATATCAGCCAATTTCGGTTTTCCCTTGACGAACAGAATATTATCCGGTTTGATATCCCGGTGCGCACATCCTTCTTCATGAATGGTTTTGATTTCAAGAAAAAGTTCGTCCACAACAGATGGGATTTTTTCCGGCGGGAATACGCCATTATTCAAACGGAACGACAAGGTGTCGGGAAGATAAGCTGTACTCCCTGCATTATCTGCCGGTTCCATGGTATAAAAAAATGAATCATCATCTTCGCCGACATAATAGACCGGCAGCAGTTCCGGATGTTTTTCCGTGATTTTCCGGTAATTCCGGACACCTTTCAGTTCCCGTTCCCACTGATTGCCCAAACAATTCTTGCTGACAATCTTCAGGGCGAGCTTTTTTCCGGAAAGGTCCTGACAATACCATACATCACCGAATGCACCTCCGCCGCAATGAGCCAGCAATGTAAATCCATGATAGGTTTGATTCTTCTGCAGACTGGGGTTCAGCATTTTTTCTCTCCATTTCTTTTCCGGTCATGTGATAATCAATCATAGATTTCCTTTTTTTCAAGTTCCATTTCAAAAAAATCTTTTTTTTCTGTCAAGATTGCAGGTTGGTTATCTGAAAACAATCAGAGGACAGCCGCAAACCAGAACAAAAACTGCGGCTGTCCCCGATTTTCTTAGACCCATAACTTAATCTTATTTTCCTTTTTTGAAACTTTTCTGCATAATGATTGCATCTTCCTGTCCGGCTTCTGCGGCTTTGGCGAGCAATTCCATACCTTGAGCGGAATCAGCTTTCACACCAACACCTTCGAGATAACAAACCGCAAGATAGTACAGAGCATCACGGTCGCCCTGATCAACAGCTTTCCGGAACCATTTGACGGCTTCTTCTCCATTTTTCTTCACACCGTTTCCATCAAAATAGCAGCGGCCGAGCAGTACTTGAGCGTCCGTCAAATCCAGTTCGGCAGCTTTCCGGAACCATTTGACCGTTTCGACAGGATCAGCTTTTACGGTATTTCCATGAAGATAGAACAATCCAATCCAGACATATCCTTCCGGATTTTTCAAAGCAGCTGCCTTCCGGAATAATTTCAATGCCTCAGCAGAATCCTTTTTTATGCCAATTCCGAACTCATAGCAGACACCGAGTCTGACCATTCCTTCAGAATCGCCCTGTTCTGCAGCTTTTCGGTATAATTCCACAGCTTTAACAGGATCTTTCGTTCCCCCGATACCACGTTCATAACAGATACCGAGTTTGATTTGCCCCTCAGAACATCCCTGCTCTGCGGATTTGCGGAACCATTTGATTGCTTCCATATCGTTTTCCTTCACGCCAATACCATATGCATAACAGGTCCCTAATCTTGCCTGCGCTTTCGGCTCCCCCTGTTCTGCAGCTTTCCGAATCCATTTTGCATATTCAACTCCGTTTACTTCGGTTCCAATTCCTTTGAAGTAAATATCGGCAAGCAGCATCTGGGAATGAACATCTCCCTGTTCTGCAGCTTTCCGGAACCATTTGATACCTTCTTTTTCGTTTTTTTCAACGCCTAACCCCAACACATAACATATTCCCAGACACCCCTGTCCTTTAACATAACCCTGGTCAGCGGTCTTGCGAATCAGTGCAACGCCTTTTGCTTCATCTTTTTCAACGCCTTCACCATGCAGATAACTGTTTCCCAACATACATAATCCATTAAAATTACCCTGGTCCGCAGCTTTCCGGAACCATTTCACAGCTTCTTTTCTGTCCAGCTTTACACCCAATCCGTCAAAATAACAGATTCCAAGCATAGCCTGTCCCTCAGCGTTGCCCTGCTCTGCAGCTTTCCGGAACAGATTTACCGCCCTGGCATAATCAACTTTCACTCCATCCCCATCCAAATACCTATTGCCCATCTCAACCTGTTTGACGGGGTCGGTAATGACAGGTTCCTTTGGTTCAGCTGCACAAATGGCTGCAGAAACTGTCATCACAAGAACCATTGCAGTCATACTCAAGCGGGATGGAATCAATCCGCTGAAATATGAAGAAAACTTTTTCTTCATTGTACTTTCCTTGTTTCCGGAGTTTTTTTCCTGACGGATGCTCTTCTTTCCGATTCCATTAAAACGTTTGTTCATGTTTTTTACTTCCGTTTTTTATTGTTTGCTTTTCCGGGATAATTTTTATACGTACAAACTTTCCGGAAATATCAAAATCTTACACACAGAATATTTTTTTTCTGAAAGCCCGGAATAAAAAATCCGGAATGTTTTTAAACAGAATAGACGGAAAAAGTTTGTTCACCCGGAAGACACTGCAAGTATCTCAGAAAGTTTTTGCCGGAAAAATCAGATGATTTTCAGCTGATAATGTCTGATTGTACGAAACTCCGGATTTTTTCATCACTCATATTTATATACAAAATATACTAATATTTAGTATTATATTTTGATAAAATACATTTTTATTAAAAATTTATTAAAATAGCACTTGATTTTTATATAATCAGTGATATATTAAACACCAGAAGGCAGGGTTGCGGCTTCTGGGGGGATGGCTGTGATTCTGCCTTCAGTTTTTTGTAAGGCTCTGTTTCCAATAAGGGGTGTTTTGTGATCGGGGAAGAAGGGAAAAACTTTTGAGGAAGTTTTTCCCCTTCTTCCCCAAACCCCATCTTCCCTTTTCAAACCTTTTTGCGGCATTCCGATTTTTGCAGCACAAAAATCATAATGCCATCTTAAAGTTAAAATAGTAGAAGGTTTTACCAACATGTTTGGGGAACAAAGCTAAAAAAAAGGCTTCTGCCATCCCTTTTGAGGTTTGCAGAAGCCCTTGATTTTCATCGGCTGGAATTGCCGGGAAACTTATTTTTCGGGTTTACCGAGCATCAGGCAGCCGCGATAAGTTTCGATTTCGCGGAACATGCTGTTGATCTGGCGGACCTTCCATTCAAGATGCCACGGATCGCACATGTATTCCATGCTGGGTTCCCAGCCGAGACGGGAATCAAATGCGACAGCTTCCACGGTATCCTGAGCGTTTGCGATTTCACTCTTACCGATTTCCACCAGTTTGTCAAGAATACCAAGCATTTCATCTCTGTCATAGGAAGCGATGAGCTTGGTGTTCAGGAGCCACCAATGTTTCATGGAACGGGTGGTGCGGATGGAGTTGCGGATGAATTTACCCAGACACCAGAGACGTTTTCCGTCATCTTTCTTCTTTTCGGGGATCAATGCCTGAGCCTGTTCGACCAATGCAAGACCTTCGTTCCACATATCTTCCATGATTTCCAGATCTCTGATTTCTGCGGGATAGCGGAGAGGTCCGGGAGACTGGTTTTCGTTTTCGTACGGTTGATAGAGAGTCTTGACGATTCTGCCGCCGAAGTGAGCGTGGGGAGCGGAGGGGAAATCAATATCCTTCTTGCCCATGGTACGTGTGATATTGGGCTGGAAGATAAAGGGATATGCGGGACCGACGCGCCACGGACCGTACTGGTCTTCATTGGAACCGACATAATGATCCATTGCATCACTCCAGAGTTTCCATGCTTTGACGATCATGGGAGCGGCTTCTTTTCCATAGTCGCGGATTGCGGCGCGGGTCAGAACTGCTTCCACATCCAGATCTCCATCGGAGGAGAAGATTTCTTTTGCAAGGTCGTTGCAGGGGTTCGGCCACCAGCCATAATGATGGTCATCATAGAAGCTGTTGACGTTGTAGTTCAAGAGATAATCGCGGAGGATCATCATACGTTTTGCCCAGCGGAAAAGCACGGGGGCATAGGGAACAGTACCGAAGTCCCAGCTGGAACCGGCAAGGTTTGTGGTACAGCGGACTGTTTTGATTCCGGCTTCTTTTGCTGCTTTGACTTCAGAAACGAAATATTCGCCCGGAACATCTGCGGAGATACTGTAATCCATCACAGGTGATTTCAATCCGTTGCGGACATTCATTTTGAAGATATCATAGGTGACATGAACGGTCACGCATTTCGGGAGTTTGGAAAGGAATTCCTTGCGGAGTTCTGCAGGAGTCCAGCCCCAGTTGTAGGTGTTCAGAATGACTTCTGCTTCCGGCTTGACTTTGTGAACTGCATCGCAAATGCGCTTGACGTAAGCGGGATAGTCATAGCAGGGCCACCAGCCCGGGCTCGGACGGGTATCGGGAATGCCGTCGACAACACTTTCTCTGTGACGTTTTCCTGTGGTGTGGGGATCTTTGCTGGGGAATTCCAGAGATTCACCGACCAGATGGATTGCTGCAAAGCCGGGATGTTTGCGGAAAATTTCGCCGTAAACGCTGTCAAAGAACTGTTCAGCATCGGCATCATCAGGATGTTTGTAGCTCTGGAGATAGCTGTAAAGGACCACATCCAGGCCGTAACGGTTGGCGCGATAGATCACATCGTTGATGTTGACATAGCCACTCGTTGTGGTATTGGGTCCCTTGACAAAAATATCGATTGCGGTAAAACCGGCATGAGCGATTGCCTGGAGCTGCCAATCGGGGAACTGGTCCAGCTGGCATCCGGAGTGAGTACTTCTCATTCTGGTGAGCGGATTGCGGACTTTGAAACCTTTGGAGAGGAAAAGAGCTTCGCGGCAGTTCATCAGGTCTTCCATGTGAATACTTCCTGCGAAGACACCGCGGTCATCGGCACCGCAAAGAACGATTCCGTCATCGCTGACATCGAGAGCGAACGCTCTGGAGACAGCGGGTTTTTCCTGGATAGCCGGATACTGTTCAACGGTCACAAAAAGCAGAGTTTTGGGAGCCTTTGCGGGAGTTGCGGCAGTTTCGATGACGATGGAAAGATCCATACTTTTGAGGAGATAGTCCTGAAAATCGCTTGCTGCCAGTTTCACAAGATCGGAAACTGTTTCAGGGATAACGATTTTCCAGGATGCATCAAGAGCAATTTCCTGTTCTGTTTTGACAGCTGAAGCGTCTCTGCGGTTGGGCTTATGCACAACGCTCATACGTTTCAAAAAATCATAATTCTGTTCCATGATAAAATTCCTTTTTGTTTATCATATTCGGACTTTATTACGTTGTTCCTGTACAATAACGCAGAAAGATTTTTTTTCAAGTTCAAATCAGGAAAATAACAGGATTTATCGGATGTTTTACGTTTTTATTCACCTGATTTTCCGGAACAGAAGAAAGTGGTTCATGGAACAAACCTGTATTTTTTCTGTTTTTCTGCTTGAAAATATGTAAGAATAACGCTATTATACCGTATTACAGAAAATAAGAATCAGTCTATAGCTTTAAAGGAAGAATACCCTTATGGAAGAAAAGAAAAAACATTTTTTTTCAAGATTTCTGCAGCATGGCGGAGCGGGAGTTCTGGCTGCAATCGTGATAATCCTTATATTTCTGCTCTGTGCAACCTGGCTGAAATCTCTGGTTTATGGAATTCTTCTGACATTTATCCTGCTTCCTCTGGAACGGTTTTATCAGAACAACGTATTCCGGAAGGAAGAAAAAGGCTGGATTGCACGTTTGAAAGACCGGTTCTCGAAAAAGAAGCTCTCCGAAGAACAGGAAAAGAAAATCCTGCGGGAGAAAAGGGTATTCAAATCTTCATTGGCCGGGTTACTGACATTTATCATCCTGCTGTCATTGGTTCTTACGATATCTTTTGCAGTAGTTCTGCCCCATATAAAGAATTTGAAAAATACAGCTGTTGAATGGGGAAAAACAAGTCCAACAGTTGCAAAAGTGGAAAAATTTCTGATTGAAGAAGAAAAGAATTCCGGAACAGCTGAGGAGGGAAGCAATTTTTCCATGATCCGTCAAAAATTGAAAAACCTTGCCGGAGAAAATAAAAATTTTTTATCCCTTTTTTCCATTAACCGGAGCAAAGGGATTCTTACCGGGGTCATCGGAATACTGAAGGGGCTGGGAACTTTTCTGCTGGATATTGTCCTTTCCGTATTTTTCGGATTTTATTTTCTGCAGAAAATTGCATTGCTCCGGGGAAATGAAAAAATGCGTTCCCGCAGAACAAGCGAATGGTTTGTAAACTCATTCTACAATTCTCCGTGGCTGCCGGATGTTTCCAAAAAAACGAAACACGAAGCTGTACGGATCATCACCCATATCGGCGGGATTCTTGTCCGCTGGATCCGGGGATATTTTATCGTGATTATGATAGAGTTCTGTCTTTACACACTTCTGTTTACTGCAGCCGGAGTTCCTTATGCACTTCTCGCGGGCAGTGTTGCCGGATTGAGTGTTCTGCTGCCGTTTATCGGTCCTGTCATCAGTTTCGGTTTGACGGTTGGGCTTTGCATTGCATTCTGCGAGACGGAACTTCTTATGACTCTGATCATCGTAAGTGCGATCTATCTCCTTATCAATGGCGTGCTGGAACAGTTTTTTCTCTATCCGGTCTTTATCGGACAGGTCTCCGGTTTGACCACAGTTGAAACGATTATTGTCGTATTGATAGGCGGAATTGCGGCGGGGATCACAGGAATGATCTTTGCAGTACCTGCCGCAGCGATTATCAAATATATCATTCCGGTGATTTACCGGGCTTCTTCCGGAAAGCCGGAGCAGAAAGATAAAAAAACAACTCATAAAGGATAACAGAATATGCAGGAACTGCCGAAACGTTCAGATTTGCCGGTGGAACAGACCTGGGATCTCACCCCGCTTTACAAGACCGGGGCCGCCTGGGAAAAAGATTTCAAGAAACTCCGTGCGCTGGTCCGGGATTTCAATCAGTACAAAGGAAAACTCTCCGATCCGCAGATGCTTTACGAAGCATTCCGGGCAAGCGACAAACTCTCTCTTGCCGTGGAAAAACTTTATACATTTGCCCATCTCCGTTCTGATGAAGACACTGGAAATTCAGAAAACCGGGCAAGAGTGGACCGGATCAGTGCACTTTCCTCCGAAATCGGCGGAGAAACTGCCTGGTTTGAACCGGAACTTTCCGCCCTTCCGGAAGAACAGTTCAAAGCTCTTCTGAAAGCTCCCGTTCTGAAATTCTACCGCCGTACATTGAAAGAGATCGGCAGAGACCGGAAACATACCCTTTCCGAAGCGGAAGAACGGGTGCTGGAGCTTTCCGGAGATGCTTTCCAGACTCCGGAAAAAACCTTCTCCGCACTCAATGATGCAGACCTGGTTTTCCCCATGATTAAAGATGAAAAGGGGAAGGATATCCGCCTTTCTCACGGCAATTATATCAAAATGCTGGAATCAGAAAACCGCACAGTCCGGCATGATGCGTTCAAAGGAATCTATTCTGTTTATTCCATGTTCAAAAACACCTTTGCATCTTTGATGGATGCGGAAGTCCGGAATCACGTGGTAGATGCAAAAATGCGGCATTACAAATCCGCTTTGTGTTCCTCTCTTTCCGAAGATAATATTCCGGAAAGCGTTTACCGTTCTCTGATCTCTGCCGTTCACGAAAATCTGGAACCGCTTTATGAATACTTTGCGTTCCGTGCAGAGAAACTCGGTTTGAAAAAACTGGATATGTACGATATTCACTGTCCGCTGGTTCCAAATGCGGCACGGAATGTTCCCTGGGATGAAGCTGTGAGCATGGTCAAAAATGCTCTTGCTCCGCTGGGTGAAGAGTATGTTTCTGTTCTGGATAAAGCATTCCGTGAACGGTGGATGGATATTCCGGAATGTAAAGGAAAACGTTCCGGAGCATATTCCGGCGGATGTTACGGAAAACCTCCCTATCTGCTTTTGAATCATTCCGGAAATCTTGACAGTGTGTTTACCCTTGCTCATGAGCTTGGACACTCGCTCCATTCCTATTTTTCCGACCGTTCCAATGATTATCACTATGCCGGATACAAGATTTTTGTTGCAGAAGTCGCCTCAACAACAAATGAAATTCTTCTTCAGCATTATCTTCTTTCCAAAGCGGAAACACAGGCGGAAAAGGCTTATCTTGTAAACTATCTGATCGACACGTTCCGCGGAACCCTTTACCGTCAGACTATGTTTGCAGAATTTGAATTGATGATGCATGAACACTCTGCAGAGGGAATTCCCCTGACAGCAGAACATCTCTCCAATGAATATTACAAACTGAATGCATTGTATCATGGTGATGCTGTTGAACCGGATCAGGATATCCGTTATGAATGGGCAAGAATTCCTCATTTCCATTATGATTTCTATGTATACAAGTATGCCACCGGAATTTCAGCGGCAGCAGCATTGGCACAGAAAATTCTTGCCGGGGATACAGATGGATATTTCCGTTTCCTGAAAGCAGGAGATTCCAAAGATGTCATCGACATTATGAAAGATGCCGGAGTTGACTTTACAACACCGGAACCGATCAACCAGGCACTGAAACTTTTTGCTGATCAAGTCAAACAACTGAAAAAACTGATGTAATAAAATTATGGCGGCAGGAGTTACACAAGGATTTTCTCAAGAGACAGGTCTGAAGCAGGAGCAAACGCTTACCTCGCAGCAGATACAGTCTCTTAATATCCTTTTTGCCCCTGTCATGGAATTGCAGGCAATCATCCGTCAGGCAATGGAACAGAATCCCGTTCTGGAAATGGAAGATCCGGAGTATGAACCGCTCCCCCAGCCGGAATCACCGGAACAGGGAAATGATGACATGCAGGAATCTCTGGAAAAACTGCTTCAGATGACTGCCGCTGGTGCAGAACCGGGGGAATTGCTTCTGCCGCAGGATCCTTCCGATGATATCGAAGATCAGCGGACAAAAATGTTTGAATCCATTGCAGACAGAGAATCCCTTTGGGAACATCTGTTTTCCCAGCTGCGTTTTGCGGCACCCGATGAAAAAATGTTCCGGATCGGCAGTGCCGTGATTGAAGGAATCGACGAAACCGGTTATCTGCGGACACATCCCGCCGATATTGCGATGGCGGAAAACTGTTCCATGGAAGAAGTGGAACAGGCTTTGAAACTGGTTCAGACATTTGACCCGCCCGGAATCGGGGCAAGGGACTTGAAAGAGTGTCTTTATTTGCAGCTCAATCCCGCTGATCCGGATTTTGAAGATTTGAAAACTTTGATTGAACAGCATTTGGAAGATATTGCCGGAAACCGTCTGACAAGTATCGGAAAATCCATGGAACTTCCGCCCGAAGCTGTACAAATCCTGATCGGAAAAATCAAAAAGTTCAATCCGTTCCCGGGCGGAACAGTCGGCGGAACTTCCACTCATTACGTTATCCCGGAGGCCGAAATTGTTCCGGATGGAGAGGAATATAAAGTCATTGTACCGGAACGGGAAATTCCCAGACTCCGGATTTCAGAATTTTATCTGGAAATGCTGAACGATCCTGAAACCCGGAAAGACGCATTGGAATATTTGAAAGAAAAAATCAAGAATGCCCGGGAACTGATGGAATCTCTGGAAAAACGGAAGACAACCATTGGAAAAATCGCAGAGTTGATCGCCTCCGAACAATTTGAATTTCTGAAAAACGGAGTGGAATTCCTGCGGCCAATGACAATGAAACTCATTGCAGACAAACTTGCTTTGAGTGAATCTACCATCAGCCGTGCCGTTTCCAATAAATATATCAAAACACCTCAGGGAGTTTTTGAATTCAGATACTTTTTCTCCGGCGGGTTCACTGCGGAGGATGGAACCTCAGTTTCTTCCCGGGGAGTTCAGGAGCTGATCCGGGAAATCGTGGAAGGGGAAGATTCCCGGAAACCGTTATCCGACAGTAAACTGACTGATCTTCTGGTCAAGCGTGGAATCGACATCAGCCGCCGGACAGTGGCAAAATACCGGGAAGAACTCGGAATTCCGGCATCTCATTTACGAAAGGTTTTTTAATTATGTTTTCTCAAAAAAAATGGACATTCCATTTCCGTGTCATTCTTCTGTTTCTGTTCTGCACAATGATCTCGTTTGCAGTCAGGACCTGCTCTTATAACCGGGAAGCGGCAAATCTTGCTGTCATGATCGGAGATGCAGACCCGCTTTGGCACGGGACCTTTTACCGGAACCGTCCGGCATCAGCCGGATGGGGAGACATGCTGCCGACTCCGCGCCCGAACTTTATTCCGTATACCATAGAAAGTGCCATGATGTTTGCGTATGCCTCCGATGTGGCATCGGGTAAAGGTGTCCCCGCCAGGGATGAACGGCTGGCATATCTTCCGGAAATCGCACCCTATGCCCAGATGAATATGACATTGGAATGGGTTCTCGGCTGGGGATACCGGATTCTCTGTAAATTCCGGAATCCGCCGCAGGCTCCCCCCAACGCATTGTCATTGCAGGATAATCCGGATTTTGCATGGTATGTTTCCTGGAATGTAAGACTTTGGACCTCATTGATTTCCGGTTTGATTTTTCTGTGGCTCGTTGTATTGCGGATTCCCCTCCGTTATGCTTTCATCGGCGGTTTGCTTCATGCATTCTCCGCAGCGGCAGTTGCGCGGGCAACCGGACAGGATATTGTCCGCGGAGATTTCTGTATTCCGCTGATTATGCTTGCCATGATTCTTGCTCATTCCCTTTACCGGAAGTACGGCAGAGTCCGTTTGGTGCTGCTGTTCCTTGTGACAGGCATTGCGTTTGCGGCGTGGGACCTCTGCCAGATGATGTTCGGAGTCTGGATTCTCTTTGAACTGCTCCGGTATCTTTCCGGAGGAGTGTTCCAGTTCCGGAGAAAAGCCGCTTGGATTGCCATTGCCGCAGCCATCGTGCTGAATGCTCTGATCGTTCCATTCAATGTGACTTACGGACTGATCATGTCAACGCTGGTTTGCGTAATGCTGCCCTTATTGTTTACAATAATGTATATGCCCCGGATGAAATTTCTGAAACGGCTTTGTGTTCTCGCCGGAGCGGCTGCAGTACTTCTCGGTGTTTATTATCTTGCCATTGACAATCCGGAATACCGTGCCAATTACAGCCATTTTTCCAGTGTAATGACCTCAAAACTGAAGTATCAGAATGTGAAACCGAACGATCCGGAAAAACTGGATTATGACGCCCGCATGATGTGGACACCCTCCATGCATTCCTGTACCTGGGATATTGCCATCGGCTATTTTCCGTCGCTGGGTTCCGCTCCGGAATTGCGGATGCGGCAGGGGTTGATTTCTGTCCGCAATATATGGAATTATTGTCCGTTGACACTCGGCTGGTTTTTCTTTCTGCTTCTGTCAGGCGGTCTGATTACGAAGATCCGGCGCAGGATTCTGCGGGACCGTCCCCGGAATCTGCTGCCGTACCTTTACACAGCAGGATTTCTTGTCGGTTTTGTCTATATTGTGAGATACCACGAATTTCTGATTATCTTCCTGTCACTCTCTCTGCCGATTCTGCTTTGGGAATGGCTCGGCGCATTGGGAAAAGAGAGAAAGAAAACGAAAATTTTTCTGATTGTTATAACCTGTCTTTTGCTGCTGTTCGAGCTGGTGATCACCACAGCTGCACGTGCAAGAGCTTATCAAACGGTTGACTCCTATCTTCCGCAGACGGTCCAGCTGATTCACTGGTTCCGTCAGAACAATGCGATGAGAGGCAAGACGATTGTTTCCCACTTTACGCTTTCGCCGATGCTGATGGCGTATACAGGAGCAAATCTGGTGATGCAGCCGCAGTTCGGAATGGAACCGATCCGCCGTCCGGTGGAAAAATTTCTGATGATCATGTATCACGGAACACTGGATGATCTTGCAAAATATTGCGAAAAATACGGAGCGGATTATCTGGTATTTGACCGCGGGTTTGCCGGAGAGATGCACCCGTATTCCTCACGTTATATTGCCAATGCGCCGGAACTGAAACCGGATTGTCCGGTGAATTACATGTTGCGTCTTCCCAATGGGATGCGACGGTTCGTTCCTGTCATTCCTCCCCGGCAATACCATTCATTGCCGATGAAATATACGGTATTCAAATATATCAGCGATGCGGATATTGCCAGCGGAAAGGCAAGTGCGGAAAAAGTCCGTGAATATCTGGATTATCTGGAATTGGATTCTGCCCGGAAGGAACTTTTGAAAGGATTGCAGCGCGATCCCCGCTCGGAAGAATTACAGAAACTCAGCAAACAGCATCGATGGTAAAAGGAAAACTGCCACAAATATCCCGTAAAATTTCAAGACATAGACAGAATCACTGAATTTTTTGATGGTTCATTACTGAATATGCAAAATAAGATTATTTCTTGAGGTAATTTCAAAAGTCCGGCAAAATTTGGCTGAAAAGAGATTGCTGATGAGATGGAAATGGTAGTTTTCGGTGGCTACTCTAAGAGTAACCACCGAAAACGCTCCATTTTCAGATCACGGCAAGAGTTTTCAGACATTTTTGAAGACTTTTGAAATTGCCTCTCTTTTATATTTCAGTCAGAATGACTGCACAAAGATTTGTTTGTAGGACTTAATGCACTTTTTCTTTTTGTAAGACTTAACGCACTAAATATTTTTTTTCCTGTGCATTTACTTTTTCAATTGAAAACTGTGAAAAAAATCAATAAAAAAATAAAAATCTTCTTGATTTTTTCAAATGCCGGTGTATATTAGTGGAGTTATAAGCGACCGTGTATGTATAGCTCAGTTGGTTAGAGCGCCACGTTGACATCGTGGAGGTCGTAGGTTCGAGTCCTACTACGTACACCATTTTTTTTATCAAAAGCAGCTGTGTGTATAGCTCAGTTGGTTAGAGCGCCACGTTGACATCGTGGAGGTCGTAGGTTCGAGTCCTACTACGCACACCATTTTTGCTTCTCCGGCGGTTTGTGACAAATGTTCATAATGATTTCTCGATTGAATTTCCGGCAGTTGATAGATTTTCAATTTGACGTGCTCACCGTCTCTAAAGCCGTGTGCATGTTTTATCATCTATTAATATTGATCGAATATGAGAATTGAAAAGTTAAACGCACAATTCATGGAAACAGGTTAAGATATTGTGCGTTTAGTATTACAAAGTTTGGAAAACAAAATGAGCTCACGCAAGGCATGAATATCTCTGAAATTTTAATGTAACAGAGAATGCACACCCTCTGAAGAGACAAATCAGACACCCCGATTTGTAAGACTTAATGCACTTTTTCTTTTTGTAAGACTTAACGCACTGAAAACTTTTTTTCCTGTGCATTTACTTTTTCAATTAACACTGTGAAAAAAATTAAAAAAAAATTAAAAATCGACTTGTAAAATAAAAAAAGTATGATATATTACGTTTTATCATAACAATGATAAACGCTCCGGCATAGCTCAGCGGTAGAGTAGGTGGCTGTTAACCACTTGGTCGCTGGTTCGAATCCAGCTGCCGGAGCCATTTTTTGCAGTATATACGGTCTGCCCGATGGTGTAACGGTAGCACAACTGATTCTGGTTCAGTTTGTCTAGGTTCAAATCCTGGTCGGGCAGCCATTTTTTTTGTCTCTTCGACGGTTTGTGACAAAAACTCATATCTCCTTTGAACTTGAAATTTCCGGCAGTTGATAGATTTTTAACTTGAAGTACTCACGATCTCTGAAGCCATAAGCCTGTTTTATCAGCCATCTGATCTTGTTGTTA
>JAFVTF010000033.1 GCA_017503375.1 Lentisphaeria bacterium
TAACCAAAAATGCCTCCGTACACTCAGTACACTCCGTTTTCTCCGTACGAAAATGTGCTTTCAAATTTCAGGTTTTGCAACAGCCCCATCTTAAAGTTGAAATAGCAGAAGGATTTACCAACCTGTATGGGGAACAGCGCTTTTTTTAACACTTCAAAGATTCTTATTTCTTGAAATCTTCATCATAAGCAGCTTTGATCTCTGCGGGAGTCAATGCTTCCGGATAAACTTTCACAGAAGCAAATGCTGTCTTGTGGGATTTATTGAGATTTACATGTGTCCGGAATCCGGAAGTTCCTGTACCGATATAAAGTTTTCCGTTGTTTGCTGCATCCGGCAAAGTAAGGGGCTGAGCAAATTTCTGTGTATTCTTCTGCCACGCGTATTTTGTTTTCAGTCCGGGTTCGCCGTTGAAATAATATCTGATCTCGGTGGGAGTCCAGGTGACATCTATGGCATACCAGTTTCCGGGTTTGATGGTATTTCCGTTGGTGAAAGCGGTAACGGTTTTTGCCTTTCCGGTGTTGGTATCCTTGAAGTTCAAATACAGCATCATGATGCCATCCCATTCATTTTTGTAAACGGCGAAACGGTATCCGGGCTGGTTTGCTTCAAAAAGCACCTGATAGTTCTTTCCTTTCGTATCCCAGTTCTGAGGGGAGAAACGGATGGAAACGGTTCCCTGCTTCGGGTTGTAATTTCCTTTCATCTGATAAGTCAGACCTTCCGCATTTGTCAGAACGATTGCATTTCCTTTTCCATTGATCCTGGCAATTTTCTTTGCGCTGAGATCTTTGTTTTTCAGGTTCTCGCAAGCGGGAGAACCGATGGAATCAGCCGCATCCGCTTTCAAGGTGTTGAAATCAAGCACGAAACTGGGATCTTCTGCGGCATAAACCAATCCTGTCAGACAGAGTCCGGTAAGTGCAAATAACATTTTTTTCTTCATGATCATATCTCCTTATTGTTGAAATTATTTTACACCGAAAAGACGGAAGTGATTGCCGGGGAATTTCATATTTTTCATTCCCTCAATAGTAACATCTTTATCCGTCCAGAGTTCTTTGATTTCGCTGTATTTGAACGGCAGTTTGTCGATACCGACAGTTGTTTCCGTTCGGTTGTAGTTGGCTGCAATGATCAAATATTTGTAAGATGCCTCTTTGGGCAGCTTGTACCAGCTGACAAGTACGTTTTCGGATTTTGATTTGATGGAATCATCGAACCAGTATCCGCGGAATTCCGCTTTGTTCAGGAAGAGAGGTTCTTTGATGATCCACCATTTATCCACGGTTTTCCGGCAGATGCTTTCCGCAGAAACCAGTACATCATGAACCAGACACGGTGTCATAGTGCGCATTGCCCATTCCGGATCTTTGGCAAAGTTGCCTTTCTTTCTCTTTTCAGCAGGCATTGCGCCGGAGGCTCTGCCGTACTGCGGCAGCAGAGAAATGGAAACTCCGCGAATCCTGGAACTGAATGCAGACTGCCAGGATTCTTTCGGAATGAATTCAATGTAACAATGATCTGTGTAATCCAGAATCTGCTGGTGGAACTCTTCACCCGGCCAGACAAGATCGGAGAAACAATGCACAAAGGGAATGATATCTCCGGAAGGAACATGATTGAACAGGAACTTTCCATACTTCTGAATGACTCTGTAGGAGCGGAGGAAATATTCCCGCTGGGAGAGCATGGAAGATGTGGAAAATTTCTGTCCGAACGCATCTTCTCCGCCATGACCGTGACGGGCATTTTCACATGCCGGAGTATGGGCGCAATCATTATAGATCCCGGGAAGATGTCCGTCCCGCAGAAGTTTATCCAGATTCCAGATCAGAACATCGGTGGCACCGGTATTTCCGCAAGTGGAGAAGATCGTACACGGCACACCCAATGCTTTGTAGTTCCAGACGCAGGTGGGAAGTGTGATCCACTCATTGATGAAGTAGTCATATTCCGCTTCATTGGTTCCGATGTGCATGGGCATGCAATAGTTGAGTCCGAACCAGCCTTTCAGACGGCTGTTGTTTTTTACTTTTGCTTTTCGGGTTGCAGGATCTTTCATGCGTTTGGCATACTTTGCATAACGATCCGGGAACCGGGGTTTCATAGATGCCGGAGTGGTCCAGATCTGATCCCGGAAATTCTGGTCAAAGAATGCGTGATCCCCGCCGCTGCCGAACTGAATGTTCTGCATTGTCGGCTCATCATAACCGCCGCAGTTCATATCGCGGGTATCGGGATGCGGTGTACGGGAAGGCGTTCCCTGGAAGACAAAGGTATAATCCAATGCCGTTTTGACCTCAACCGGACGGGAGATGATTTTTGCGGTGACTTTCACATTCTTTGCGTTACGGGTCAGAATAATATTGGCTTCATTGGGTTTGTTTGCCCAGTTTTTATTGCTTTCCGGTGCAAAAGCAAACCCTTTTTCCACGCCGGAGGTCCACTGAAGAGTGTTCATACGATACTTCAAAGGATTGAACTCTTTTTCAATGCGGTCGTTCTTCCATTCAAAGATGGAGTAACGGTAATCCTGTTTGAAGACATACCGGGCGAACTCGCGGGGAACGGAATAGGTCAATGTCATTTCAGAGATTTTCCGGTTTCCGGAAGTGTTGAAATTCAACCGATAGAAACCATCGAACCAGAGTTCACCATTCCAGTTGATGATCCAGCCGTCAGCATTTCCTTTCCCGCTGAAAAGAACTTTATCCGGATGGGTTTCCACGATCTTGAAATCACTCCAGACCGGCTGTTTTCCATCGACTGTAAGAACAGGTGCTGCGGAGAGCATTTCACTTCCCCGGGAGATCACACTCTGCGGGAACGGAGTGTTTCCAAAGGTATAAGTCCGGTCAAGAACGCCGAACTTTTTGCCGTTGACCGTGACAGGTGTCCACGGCTTGGGAACGGAATGGTCGATTCCGGGTTTCGGAAAATCAAAGGGCTTCATGTTCGGGACATCAAACCGGACTTTGTTGGAGGCTTCCCCGAACTTGGCAACGATGAAATATTCATCCGTTTCCAGTTTCGGAAGAGGAATATCAAAGGAGGAAACAGAATTCTTTGCAACGACTTTTGTCTCCGCCATGACTTTTCCGTCATGCTTGCGGACATAGGAAACTGTTCCTTCCATGCCGCCTTTCTTGACTTTTGCAAGAACATCCGCACCGGCACCGTTCAGGTTCACTGTCACAACAGTCTTTTTCTGATACGGCATGTTGTCATATTTGATTTCCACAGGGGAATCCACATAGAAATAGTGTTCGTAAAAACCGATCACTTTTCCGCCGCGTTCTGCTTTGACAACGATCTTCTGTTTTCCTGTGGGAAGATCAAGTTTCCATATCTCTTTCTTGAAATTCGTATTTGTTTTGAGGGATGTTCCATCTTCCGCACCGATTTCAGCAGAAAGAATGGAATTGGAAGTGCGGAGTTTCAATCTCAACTCGCCGTTTTCGATTTTTCCAGTTTCTTCTACGCCGAAAAGTGCATTCACATACACAAGTTTTCCATAAGATTTCGGTGCAATGAAAGCTGCTCCGGAAGGACGGCTCCATCCGGCAGAGGACATCTCTTTTTCATGACGCTGAATGACAAAGAAGTTGGCTGTCTGCGGCTGTCCGCCGAGGGCTGCAAACGGAATTTCCGTTTCCATGGACCAGCTTTTATCTGAAAGAGAAACCACAGGTTTGATACCGCTGTTCCAATCTTTCCGGTTGCTCTTCATGTCAAACAAAGCACCGTTTCCGTTGATGATGAACTGAATAATGGATTTATCTGCAAGAGTGAAATGCAGTTCCATGCTGTCATCTTCCCAGAGATTATCATCGTTTTTGGTGAATTTTTTCGTTTTGACGGGGAAGTTGGCAGTCATTGCCAGTTTCAACTTTGTGCCATCCTGTTTCAGATAAACTTTCCCGCGGATGTTGTTTACTTTGTTATTGGAACCGACCATTTCCGCAATGGGTGCAATGGAGGCATCGGACCATTCATCCGCATTGATCTTTCCGTCAAAAGTGACTTTTTTCTTTTCTTTCGGGATGGGAAGAACAGGAACATCGCGGTTTGCACCGAACTTGGAGGCACGGTATTTTGTATATTCCGCAAGAATTTCTTTTGCACTCAGCGGACGGTCATAAATGCGGACATTGTCGAATGCTGTACGCTGATATTTATCTTTTCCCTTGGAAGGATGACTGTTCAGAGCAATTGTTCCGTTTGCCGCAGCCGGGAAATCAACCGCCGCAGAGAAGTTCTTGACAGGTGTCAGCCATTTGACTTTTTTCGGAATGGCTCCGTCAACATAAAGTTTCATCCCTGTTTTATCCCAGACAGCATCGATCTTGTGCCAGACACCGGTCCCCCAGTCCTTATCGTCGATAAACGCATGAGCAACGCCCCTTTTATCGTTTCCGGGGAATTTACTGGATTCGATGTAGAAATAAAGACAGTTTGCCCAGGTGTATTTGTAAACATGCATGACAAAGTCTTTTTGACTGGCAGTGAAGAACCATTGAAATCCGGGTTGGCTGGGTTTCCAGTTGAGGGGAGCGACCCACAAAGAGACGGTTCCCTGTTTCGGATTGAAATTCCCCTTCAGCGGATAAGCACAAATCTCGCTTTTTTCCAATGCAAGAGCATTTCCTTTTCCGTCAAGTCCCTGCCACATGCGGAGCTGAAGACTGGGATTCTTGAAGGTGGTGGATTCTTTTTTCCCTTTGGCAAAATCTGCAGTTACGGTCCATGCATCAAAGTCTGCTTTGAACAGCAGGGAATCATCCGCCATTACGCAGGATGCAGCCGCCAGAAATGCCGGTAATATCAATTTTTTGAAAATCATCCGGTGGATTCCTTATTTTACATCAGCGGCATTATCGTAACCCATTTTGATCTGAGCGCTCAGAATTGCTGAGCTTGCCGGATCCTTGATCCTGGAAACATGACCATCCAGCATCAAATAGTTGGCGGAACCATTGTGATGATATCCCACAGAACCGTAAGTCGCATTAATACGGGTTCCCCACCAATGCCAGCCGTTGGCTCTGAGAAGAGGGGCCGCGCTGTTGGTATATTCCACCCATCCGTCTGTAAATGACGGAATTTTGGAGGTCTGAGAGAATTTTGTAATTCTTCTTGCCTGATTGAATTTCCATGCACCGGAAGTGTAAAAACCGAAAGCTCCGGCATTGATACAGTAATTTCCCACATAGGCAGAAATAGAAGCTGCTCTGTCAGCCCAGGTTTTCAATTTGCTCGGACACATGAAATTCTTTTTATGCAGAGCTGTTTGATTGTCCTCAACACCGAATTGCATTTTGATCAACTGTTTCTGAACCGTTTTTGCATCATTGGCAGCGTCATAAACGATGGACACAGGCAGGAAATCGCCGTTCTGCAGACAATATTCCTGGATCATCAAACCGATCTGCTTCTGATTGTTCATGCAGGAAGATGATCTTCCGCTTTCTCTTGCATTGTTCAGTGCGGGAAGAAGCATCCCGGCAAGAATTGCAATGATTGCGATCACGACTAACAGCTCGATAAGGGTGAATTGTTGTCTTTTCATTTTTCAATCCTTTATATTATGTTTGTCAGATATTTTTATTTTTCAGGAGTAACGCGGATCACGGCGTTTGCATAACAGGTGATTTCACACGGGAAAGAGTATTCTTTCCCTTTCTTTTTGAACTTCTGCGAAATCCATTTCCCGTTCGGCATCAGACGTTCGATTTTTTTCACTGGTTTTGCATAACGGATTACTATATCACCTGTGGTGTCATAAGTCAAGTTGACAATGATCGCCAGAGTGGAACCATCTTTATATTCTCTGGTCAGGGTTGCAATATTCTGCTTGTTCATGACCGTAAAGAGGAATGTTTTTCTGTTCAACTCATCCAACAGATGAGTCAGCAGTTTTTTCCGCTCACCGCGGCAGAGCCAGGTGATATCATTCAGCCGGGCAGGGGAAACACAAACTCTTCCGCCGAGAGAGTTGTTGTAAATCGTGGTCGCCGGACGGGGAGGTGTCTCTTCCGTATACTTCGCAGGAATGAATTCACTGAACACTTCTGTTTTCGGATCAGTCACCGTAAGATACGGTACTTCCTTAGCATAACCGCATCCGACACGGAATTTATACTTTTCAGAGACTTCATTGGCGGCATTGAATGCTTTTGTTTCCAGTTTGACTCCAAGATATTTTCCAAAACCGCGTTTCTGAATTTCCATTGCAGCGGGACCGTCCAGCAGAAGTTTACCGGAGAGGAACTGTTTCAATTCCGCATCAGTGAAACGGTCCACAGCCGCACTTCCGGCAATGGCATAAATTCCATCTTCCGTATAATCCAGTGAGCAGCGGTAAGGTATTCCGTACATTCCGAACACGGTTGCACCCCAGGAACCGGAATTGACAAAGTATTCCCATTTTCCATTTGCCGGATGATAGGTTTTGAATTGCTTATGAACAGGAATGATGATTCCGGAAAGTTTGGATTTTTTCACTTCTTCAAAAAGTGCCGGATGATAATTTTTGTGTTTTGCAAGAATATTCAGATAATTGTCATTCATGGGATCGCTGCTGTAATCCTGAGCATTGATCCACCAGAGTTTTGCACCTCTCAACCCCGCCATGATGCTTGTACAGATCTTGGTGTACATGCTTGTTGCGGAACGGCTGTAAACGTTGCGCGGATAATTGTCAGATTCATCAATCAGAATTTCAATGTCTTTATGTACGGTGCTGAGTGAAAGTGTTGTAATCAGCTCTTCCGGGAAGATTCTGGGACCGGGTTCCAGATATGCACCGTTACAGATACGCATGACCGTCGGCTGTCCTTTGGCGGTGATAATTTTTGCTGATTTTCCGGCGAAACGGTAATAAGCTCCCGGCATACAGGTTCCGGAAGGAATTGCAGGATCAACTGAATCAATGGCTTTCCGGATAATTTTTGCAAGACCGGAAACGGAATCTTCCTGCAGTTTCAGGAAACCTTCATAAATCTTATCGCCGACCTCAGATTTTTTCACGGCATCCCGGAATTGGTCCGGAGTAAAGTTCGTGCCCATCCGCTTGTTGAACTCTTTTGTGTGGACCGGACAGAAACATTCCGGAGCATGGAAATGCGCACGAAGGTCATCGTCGATCAAAATGAATTCCGGTTTCAGTTTGGCAAATTCCACCATGGATTCATACAGAAATTTCTGATAGTTTTTATCCAGATGACAGAACCTGGAAACTTTTCCGTTTATATCAATGGATGGTTCAAAACCGCCGAGTTTCTTTTCGTTGATCGCATGTCCGAGAACGGTATTGATCAGCAGTCCGGGTTTGATTTTTGTTCCCTTGACTTCCTGTTGAAATTCCTTGAAATATTTGACATAATCCTGAACACGTTCCCGGAAATTTTCCCCGATGGGACTGATAAAAACCGTAAAAAGCACGATGGAATTCCCGGTTTTCTTTTCGTATTCGATCATGTTTTTCGCATGAGTTTTCGCATCACTGTACTGCTGATGCGGCAGAATATTGAAAAATGTCAGCCGATCGGGAGAGATCAATGGTTCGTGAGAACACATTGCTGCTGCTGATGAGACAGCACAAAGGGTTGTCATTACTTTTTTCATGTCAGATACATTCCTTATTTTTATTTTTCAGTTTGCTTGTTTCATTCAAAACGATTTCCGGCTGAACGGGTTCCCATCGGATATCCGCTCCCGGATTCCGGAATTTCCGGTGAGCCATCCGGATCAGCTGCAACCCCACTTCATAAAGCGGAACACGGACATAGCTGAGAGATGGAATCAGTCCGGTGAAAGTAATTCCGGAGGCAATCGCCATGATCTGGAAATCTTTCCCCGGAATCATGTTGTTTTCGTATGCTGCAACATAAATATCCCGGACAAGATAGGCGTTATTACAGAAAATAAACGCTCCATGATTTTCTTTCAGCCGCTGCGAAATCGTACAGCGGTTATTTTCATCAAAGATGTGATATTGAATTCCGGACCGTTCGATTCCGTGTTTCTTGCAAAGTTTCAGGAAAAGAGAGGGACGGCTCCGGAAATTTTTCAAATCTTCTTTCTGATAATTTCCGATATTATAATAGAAATCCTGAGTAGAAGAAAATACTGCTAATTTTTCTGCGCCGGATTTCATGGCTGATTCCACGACCAGTTCGATTGCCCGTTCCTGGTCATAAAAGACAAAAGTCAAATTAGAGTTATTTTTATCCGGATCAGCACAGACCGAATAAACCGGAAAGCCGCCGGAAGCAAGTTCCAGCTGAATATCCATCAGCTGACTTCCGAAAAAAATCGCACTGTCATAATTTGCCCGGATCATTTCTGCCCGCTGAAACCGTTCTCTGATATTTCCGCCGGTCGGAATATGCAGAAAATCGATTTTCAGATCATTTTCCTGTGCTCCGGCAAGCAAACCTCTGTTCAATTCATTGGTCATTGCCCAGTTTTCCATATCCAGAACCTGCGGAGAGATCTCCACTTCCGGAAATGCAAAAACCACCCGCATCGGGGTTTGCGGGCGTTCAAAAAAGTTCTCCGGAACAAACATTCCGCTCTGGGGCATGGAGATGAGACAATGCTCTTCTTCCAGAAGTTTGCACGCTTTCTGTACGGTCAGACTGCTGACTTTAAATGTTTCAGCAAGTTTTCTGATTGTATCGATCCGTTCTCCGGGTTTGTAATAACCCTGTTCGATCCGGTTCAACAATATCTTTTTCAACTGCTCCGGCAATGGGATCCGGCTGCATTTATCCAAAGTTTCCTGCATATTCTTTTCTTTCTGTATCAGTCTTATAAAAAATTGTATTACTACAATTATTATACTGCAATAATACAAAATTGTCAAGGGGGTGTAAGCAAAATATTTTGAAAAAGGGTTCTGTCCGATTGCAAAAGTCAGAAACTGTGCTATATTAATGATCACGATATGAAAGTCATAAATCAATTTAACATAAAGGAAAAGAAAATGTCAGAAAAACTGATGCTTGGTCTGCCGAAAGGCAGTTTGGAAACATCCACGGCTGAAATGTTCAAGAAAGCCGGATGGAACGTCGAAATCAGCTCCCGGTCCTACTATCCGAGAATTGATGATGAAGATATCGAATGTATGCTTATCCGCGCCCAGGAAATGTCCCGTTATGTGGAAGAAGGCATTCTGGACTGCGGTCTGACCGGACATGACTGGATTCAGGAAAACGGTTCCGATGTGGAAGAAGTTGCTGAACTGGTCTATGGCAAAGTCGGCAGAAATCCGCTGAGATGGGTCCTTGCAGTTCCCAATGATTCCGATATTACCTGCGCCAAAGATCTGGAAGGCAAACGTATTTCCACCGAAGCAGTCGGAATGACTCAGAAATATCTTGCAAAGCATGGAGTCAATGCCAAAGTGGAATTCTCCTGGGGCGCAACCGAAGTGAAACCTCCGAGACTGGCAGATGCCATCGTGGAAATCACCGAAACCGGTTCTTCTCTCCGTGCAAACAATCTCAAGATCATTGATACTCTCTGCACCAGCACCACACGTTTCATTGCAAATCATGAAGCAATGAAGAATCCCTTCAAGTGCAAAAAGATCAAACAGATCGCCATGATGCTTCAGGCCGTTCTCAATGCAGAAGGAAAAGCCGGTATCATGATGAACGTGAAGAAGACCGACCTTGCAAATCTGCTGGAAAAACTTCCCGCGCTTCAGAAACCCACCGTTTCCGAACTTTCCGATCCCGACTGGGTCGCTCTCAACACCATCGTGACCGAACATGTCCTGCGTGATCTCATTCCAGAACTCAAGGCTCTGGGCGCTACCGGGATCATTGAATATCCGCTGAACAAACTGGTGGATTAAGGTCGAAACACCTTATAAATATTTTATATCCGTACAGAACTTTTGTACGGTTAAGCTTGTCTGATCAGGGATGCGGCGGTTCCGTTCTGCCGCATCCTTTTCTTATTTTTACTGACAGGTGAAAAATGATAAAAAAATTCATAACAGCAGTTGCAGCAGGACTTTTACTGGTTCCTGCGCTCTCCGGGAAATTCATTATGAAAACTGCAATGGATAATAAAGGCCGTTCCTACCAATTCGTTCCAAATGATCCGTTTAACATCAGAATCTATAAACTCAAAAACGGAATGACTGTTTATCTCTCCGCAAATTCTGCTGAACCGACAATCAACCTCATGACGATTGTCAAGGCAGGGGCGATGGATGAACCGGAAAATTCCACAGGTCTTGCTCATTATTTTGAACACATGATGTTCAAGGGAACCGATAAAATCGGTGCTCTCAACTGGAAGAAAGAAAAAGTTCTCATTGAAAAACTGGAACAGCTTTTTGAACAGCGCAGGAATACTTCTGATCCGGAAAAACAAGCAGAGATTTACCGGGAAATCGACAAAATCTCTGCGGAAGCGGCTCAATATGCCTCTCCCGGAGAATTTTCCAAACTGGCGGATTCTCTCGGAGCAAGCGGATTGAATGCGGCAACCAGTTATAATTATACAAACTACGTGGTAAAAATTCCCGCCGTTGAATTGGAAAAATACCTGAAACTGGAAGCAGAACGGTTCCGGAATCCTGTATTGCGCCTGTTCCATACGGAATTGGAAACAGTCTATGAGGAATTCAACCGCGGACAGGACAATGATTATCGGAAATCTCTGGATGCGAGTTTGAAAAATCTGTTTCCCGGACATCCTTTGGGCCGTTCTGTGATCGGTCTGCCGGAACATATCAAACTGCCCTCCATGAAAGATACCATGGCTTTTTACCGGAAATTCTATGTTCCCTCCAATATGGCAATTATCATGACCGGAGACCTGAATCATGAATCTGTCATGGATAAGCTGGAGCAAACCATGGGAACACTTCCGACAAAACCGGAACCGGAACACAAAGTCTATCCGGATACTCCGCTGAAAGAAAACAAGATTATCTCTGTCACAGGAGCTGATGCAGAACATTTACGGATCAGTTTCAAAATTCCGCTGACCCCGAAGAACAAAGTGCTCGCCAGTGTGACTGCAGCTCTGCTTTGCGATAACGGTTACGGTCTTATGGAGCAAAACCTGCTCCGTTCCCGGAAAGTTCTCAATGCGGCTTCCTTTTCCTTTGAACTGCGTGATCAAATCATTTTCATGTTTGCCGGAATGGCAAAGGAAGGGCAAACTCTTGAACAGGTCACCGATTTGATTTCCGGAGAACTCAAAAAGCTCGAAAAAGGTTCTTTTGAAGATTGGCGGATTCCTGCCGTAGCAGAAAATACCAGAGTCCGGATCGCTGAATTGAAAAGCGGAAATTCCGGTGAACTCAATGATGAGTTGGCTGATCTTTTCCTCTCCGGTGATTCTTATGCGGATTTGCTGAATACCCCGGATGAAGTTGAAAAAATCACCAAAAAAGAATTGGCTGATTTTATCAGAAAATATTTTACCAATTCTGTAATTGTTTACAAACGGACCGGAAAACCCACTGATCTTGTAAAAGTGGAAAAGCCGCCTATCACACCTGTCAAACTGAAATCCGGCGAAAATTCCGCTTATGGAAAAATGTTTCTGAATCTTCCTTCCGGAGAATCCAAACCGGAACATCTGGAAAAAAAGAACGTTCTCTCCGGAAAAACACTTGCTTCCGGCAGAAAACTTATTCAGATCAAAAAAGATTATGGGGATGGCTTGTTCCGGGTTCAGCTTTTATCTCCCCGCGGAAAATATCATGATAAACGGATCGAAACTGCTCTCGGTTATTTGGAATTTCTGGGAACGGATAAATATTCCGCCGCTGCACTCCGTCAGGAATTCTACAAGCTGGGCATGAAAATGAATACTGATACCAATGCCTATTATACAGCTCTTGAGATCAGCGGTCCAGTCGGACGGTATGCGGATGCAATGGCTCTGCTCAATCATTTTCTCGGGAACATGAAACCAGACCAGAATGCTTTACGCGGTCACATTGCGCTCGTTCTGAAAGGCCGGGCAGATACGAAAAAGAATCCGTTCCAGAACTTCCTTCAAACCGTTTATTATGCATGGTACGGTCCGGAAAATCCTTTCGCAAATGTCCTCTCTGAAAAAGAGTTGAAAGCCTTGAAAGCGGAAGAACTGGTTGAGCTTTTGCGTAAACTCTTTACGGAACAGACAACTCAATTCATTTATTCCGGTGATATTCCTGTGAAAACTGCAGTAACGGAAGCTGAAAAACTTCCGGTCATTAAGGGGGAAAAAATTCCCAAACGCCCATACTATCCTGTCCGGAAAATCGAAAAACCAACAGTCTGGACTGTAAATTATGATAAAGTTCAGCTGTCGATCGGTTTACTCTCCTCCGGGGAAAAATTCAAACCGGAAGATATGGTTTTTGAAGAGCTGATCAATGAATACTTCTTCCAGGGATTGGATTCCATCGTTTTTCAGGAGATCCGGGAATCCCGTGCATTAGCCTATTCAGCAAACGGAAGTTATCTTCTGCAGAAAGAAAAAGGCTATGCTGCACGCTCCTATATCATGGCGGAAACACAGCTGGACAAAGCTCTGGAAGCTGTCAATGCGACAAAAGCCTTGCTGGAAAACGTTCCGTTTTACCCTGCAAAGTTCCAGGCGGCAAAACAATCCGTTTTGAAGAAACTGGCATCAGAAAGGAAACTTGGGTTCGCTGTTCATCAGCATTTCTGCAAAGCTGAACGTGCCGGACTGAAAGAAGATTGGCGCAGAGAACTCTATGAGAATGTCCGGAAAATGGATGAAACGACTTTCCGGAAACTCATATCAGAAAAGCTTTCTGCAAACCAATATGATATTGTGATTGTCGGAAAACCGGATGCAAAACTGCTGAAAGAGCTTTCCAAACTGGGAACTGTGAAGAAGCTCAGTTCCAAAGAGATTTTCGGATATTGAACTCAAAACAATTATTATGGGGGGCTGTTTCTTTACAGTCCCTTATAATTCAGTAAAAGTATTTCCGTTCTTTTCATATTCTTTTGGAAACAACGGATTGGTACTGACATAGTTTCCTGTTAACGGGCTGAATTCCACACTGTCACCATTTTCAAGATCATAGCCTTTTTGATCTCTCCGGATAAATGAACCACTGTCAGAACTGCCGCCACCGAAGCCGCCGCCGGAACTGCCGCCGCCGGAAGATGGAGAATCTCCGGAAGCCGCACTCATCAAAACTCTGAGAGCAAAAATTACGATTAAAATAAGCAGGAAAAATGTCATCAATACAAATGAGAGAATTGTAAAGAAACTGCTGATGATTCCGCAGAAAATAATATATCCGATCTTACTGAAAATTCCCCGCATCATTATGATATGAAGAGAATAGAACAGGATATTCAATGAAATGACAGCTCCCAGGAGACAATAACACATCTGCAGAGCATGTGACTGGTGGATACTCGTAAAAAATATGATGATCACAAAGAACAGCGCAATAAGAGTTCCTCCGATAAACGGAAGTGTCAGCATGCTCTGCGCAGGGGAATAATCCACTTTACGTCTGCCGAAAATCAAATCATCTAACGCAAAAATCGATTCCTGAAGGGGATCTAAAAATGATAACATTATTCCATCTCCTTTTCTTGCTGTTTCTCTTTATTCTTGCCGGCTCTTTTCGCATAGAACTCTTTTTTCACCTTTTCCATCAATTCGGGAGGAACCTGAAAATCAACAGATTGATATTCTTTGTCTGAATCTGCTTCAGCTTCTTCAGACTGAAGTGTTTTCCGTTCTCTTTCCTCGTCCTCTTTTATAATTTTGTCGAAAACTTTTGCTTTTGTAAATTCATAACGGTTGTTCCATAATCCAATAAACCGTACAGAACAGTAAATACCGAAAATAAGAACCGGTATAAGCAGGATTCCATTTACGCCGATCACATAACTCCATAAAAGCAGAGAAGAACTTCTATTTTTCTGACTCATTTTTTTCTCCTCCTGTTCAGCTGTTTTATTGCTTTTCCTGCCTTTTTGTTTCCGTTTTCACTGCTCAACTTATACCATGCAAGAGATTTTTTCCTGTTGACAACTCCGCCGATCCCTTTCTCATAACATCTTCCCAATTGGTACTGAGCTTCATGATCATCCTGATATGCCGCATAGAAAAACCATTGACGGGCAAGTTCTTTTTCATGTTCATTCCCTTCAAGAAGAATGATTCCCAGAAGCCGTTGCGATGGAACAAAACCGGACATGGCAGATTTATATCCCCAGTATTTTGCCAGTTTCAGATTCTTTGCTGTTCCAGTCCCGTTCAGATAACATTTCGCCAGCTGGTATTGTGCAGGAATATGACCTTTTGTCGCAGCATTGCGGAAGAAGTATTTTGCATACTCAGCATTCGATGCCAATTTCCTGTCAGGACTGCCATTCAGAAAGTGGAGGCCCATCCGGTAAGTTGCCGGAACAAATCCGGCCGTGGAGGATTCTGAAAATAATTTATAAGCTGTATTATAATCCCGCTCCATGAATTTCTTCTTGCCGAGAATATACTTATCCACGCCTTCCTGCATCATTTTTCCAAGAATCCCCGTCAGCGGCTTTGCAGGACGCCATTGTTCGACCGGACTTTCAGGATCAAGACCGGAATAATCAATATTCACAACAGCAGGTTTTTCACCTTCGATTTTTTCACTGGTCTTTTTTATAATTTTGGAAAAAATATTTTTCTTGCCGAGGATATTCAAATACGGCAGACAGAAGTAACACAAAGACCCGAATATTGCAGCCATCAGCAGCGTACGGAAGAAGGTGCCTGTTTTGTATATGGGAATACAGAACAGATAAAAAGTAAGAACCCCATCCCTGCATAAAACGCCAGTGACCGGTCTCTTCCGGAGGTCAAATCGTCCTTTATACCAATCTCCGTTTTTTTGAACTATTATCCCTTTTTTCAATCCGATATAATAACAGTAATCATATTCTGTAAATACAAGGAACCTGTCTTTTACGGAACATCCCTGATCTGTTACAACCGGATAAACATTGCGGTCCTTGTATGCGGTTCCTTCAGAAACAGTCAAAGATAACAACCGTTTTTCCGGAGAGAGAGAACGAAAAAAAAGAGATTTTATTTTTCCCGGAAGATACGGATAGTTTACAGTATATTCCGCCATATTTTATTTCTGTCCTTTTATAAGTTTATTTCATTCTGGAACTGATAGGGCAAACCTTCATTCAGAAGATGGGAACAATCGGAAAAACTGATGCATTTCGGAGAAGTCAGCCCGTTTGGATTGTTCTTGAACTCAAAAACACTGACACCTGTGTGATTGACATCAAAGGAACTCCAGAAGAGATGCGGCGGAATTCCAAGCAGGTACGGTGTCAGCAGCAGAGTAACGCCCTGATGACAGAACAAAGCAACCCGTTCTTCACTGGGTTTGAGAATCTTATAAATTCCGCAGCTTTCCCGGCGGTAGCCCAGACGTTCCAGAAAATCATCTGCTGACTGTTCCAGACGTTTGTAACAATTCTCCAAATCCAGTTCCTGTACGCTTTTTGCCTCTTTCCAGTTTCCGTTTCCGAGAAGTTCATCCCCGTTCTGACGGAATTCTGTATTCTGCCGGAAGAAAACCCAGTGGGTATAATTTCCGGTGTATTTGACCGTAAACTCCTGCCAGGCAAGATCTTCGCTTGCCCAATCTTCGATCTGGATGGGGATACTCAGCATTTCACTGGTTGGCCGTGCAGTTTCCTGTGCGCGGATCATTGGAGAAGCATAAATTCTATCCAGACCATGAACCGCAAAACGTTTTGCAAGAGCCTTCGCCTGAAGCTGACCTTTCGGTGTCAATGAATCGGGATCATAAATCGGATCCCCGTGCCGTACAATAAATAACAACATAAAACGTTTCCTTTCAGATTTCTCTGTAATATATCTCTGTTTTCTCAAAAAAACAAGTATTTTCCACGATTGATTTGTATTCTTTTTATTCCATGCTATCTTACTTGTTTTTTAAGAAAAAAACTTGAGGTGGCATTTTGATTTTTGCTGTGCAAAAATCGGAATACCGCAAAAAGGTTTGAAAAAGGATGATGGGGTTCGGGGAAGAAGGGAAAAAATTTAGAGGAAAGTTTTTCCCTTCTTCCCCAATCTCAAACACCACTTTATTTGGAACAGAGATCAGGATAAAACAGGTGGAAACTATGGGAAAAATATCTGGTATCATTGCCATGCTGATAGCCACAGTGATCTGGGGAACAGGTTTTTCTGCCCAGAGCAGAGGCGCTCAGCTCGTTGATGAAATGCTGTTTATCATGCTCCGCTCCATTGTCGGAGTTCTGGCGTTGATTCCGGTGATTGCCGCATTTGATCTGTTCCGGATGAAACGGTTTTCCTTCTGGGGCAATGCTGCAACCGTTCAGGAAAAGAAATTTCTGCTGACAGGCGGATTCTGGTGCGGAGCGGCAATTACAGCGGCAAGTTTTCTTCAGCAATGCGGCATCAAATATGTTTCTGCCGGGAAAACCGGATTTTTAACAGCTCTTTATATCATTATTGTTCCGGTTCTCGGAATATTTTTCAAACGGAAGACTTCCCCGGTTTTATGGCTGGCTGTTGTGATTGCAATGGGCGGAACCCGGCTTTTATGCGGAGGGATCGGAAGTCTCGGTTTGGGAGAATGGCTGGTTATCGGATGCGCTGTGCTTTACTCCCTGCATATTCTTGTGATCGACCATTACGCTGCAAAATGTGACTGTATACGGCTTTCCTGTCTGCAATTTCTGACAGCCGCCGTTTTTTCTGCAGCAGTTTCTCTGATTACCCGGGAATCCTGGGCTGTTGAAGGAATCTGTTCGTCCATGCCGTTCTGGCTGTTTTGCGGCATCGGTTCCAGCGCAGTTGCCTTTACCTTGCAGATAGCTGCCCAGAAGTATCTGCATCCGGTAACGGCCAGTTTACTGATGAGTTTGGAATCTGTGTTTGCCGTGATTGCCGGGTCTCTTTTCCTGAAAGAGCATCTTTCCTCAAAGGAACTGATGGGGTGCAGTGTGATATTTCTGGCAATTATACTTGCACAAATACCATTCTCCCGGACGAAAAAACAAGGCTCTGTTCCCGATAAAGGTTGATTTGTGATCGGGGAAGAAGGGAAAAAATTTTGAGGAAATTTCTTCCCTTCTTCCCCGAACCCCATCATCCTTTTTCAAACCTTTTTGCGGCATTCCGATTTTTGCTGTACAAAAATCAGAATGCCATCTATAAGTTTAAGTATTAGAAGGATTTACCAACCTGTGTTGGGAACAGAGCCAAAAACAATCCGGTGACAGCTGATTTTCAACAAATCTTTTCTTATCTTCACGGCTCCATTGCAAAACACCTTTCACCATAGAACATTTGGATTTTTTACGGTTTTATCCGGAGTATTTTCTTGATTTTTTCAGAAAAACGATTATACTAATCAGAGAATTCTAAAAATCAGGAGGGACCGATATATGAAGAAATTCACTCTTTTTCAAGCTGTTTCCGCAATACTTCTGCTCGCCGGATGTTCTTCACCGGATATGCAGACTTGTGACACCGGTAGAGAATTTTCAGTTGCCAGGACACCACCTTCCCCCGTTGCTATGAAAGCAAAGCGGATGAGACTGACTGAGGACAGCGTCACCAATGCAGCTTTTGCATCCGGAAATTTCAATGCACCTGCCGGAAGGAAAATGGCGTTCACCGCAAATATTACCGTCAATGTCGCCGATGTGAAAAAAGCAATTGCCGATACCAGAAAGCAAACTGCAGCGGCAGGCGGTTATGTGAAGACACTCAATAACAATATGCTCGTTCTTGCAATTCCCATTGCTCAGGGAGATAACTTCCTGAATCTTCTTGCAAAAATGGGTGAAGTTTCAAATTTGCGGATCGAAGGTGATGATGTCACAGAACAGTCCGCTGACCTGAAAATCAGAATGGAAAATCTGGAAAAATCCCGGAAACGCCTGTTGGCAATGATGGACCGAACCGGAAATGTCCGGGATCTCACCCAAGTGGAACGGGAACTCAACCGGGTAACAACCGAACTGGAACGTCTTCAGGCAGCTGATAAAAATCTCACCAACCGGATCGCTTACGTTACAATTACGGTTGTTTTCCGGACTCATACTCCGGCACAGGCAACACCGCGAGCCAACGTACCGCTTCTCTGGATCAATCAGCTCGGAGAAGGCCTTCAGCAGTGGATCTCTGCCAATCAGGGGAAAGTTAAGGTTCCGTTCCGCGTGGAACTTCCCGCAAAATTCTTCTTTGCAGGCGGCGAATATGCAGTCTCCGGAAATAATTGCAGCATCCATTTCCGGGAAATTAAAAATGCAGTTACCGATATCAGATGGTACGGCAAAAAATATGCCGGAAAAGAGTTTTACAAAGATATGATCGCCAAAGCATTGCAAATCCGTTTCGGGAAAAAAGTTACCGGCAGCGATTGTAAAATCGACGGAAAAGATGCGGTTTGGTTCCAAGTTGAAACCAATATCTATGGAATTGATTATCTCTATCTGATTGCAGTTGCCGTGGATGATGATACTGTGAAAGTGATTGAAGCCAAAGGTAAAAAACAGGAACTTCTGAAAGATATGGGGATTGACGGCTGGAAGAAAATGCTGGAGGCCATCCGCTTCTGAGAAAAACAGATAAAGTTATTGTAACACAAAAAAATGGGACTGTTGTTTATTTTTACAGCAGTCCTGTTTTTTTTCCGATAGCCTCTGTTCTTCATACAGGTTGGTAAATCTTTCTGTTCTTTTAACCCAATGATGGCATTTTGATTTTTGTACAGCAAAAATCGGAATGCCGCAAAAAGGTTTGAAAAGGGATGATGGGGTTCGGGGAAGAAGGGAAAAACTTTTGATATGCACCCAAAAAGTTGGACACAACTAAAGGATGCATATTTATGAAAAAAAATGCAAAAAACTCGATTAACTATGATGCAAAATTTAAAATCATGGTTATATTAGACGTAGTAAAAAACGATCTTCCTGTTCGAGTA
>JAFVTF010000034.1 GCA_017503375.1 Lentisphaeria bacterium
GCTCTACCAACTGAGCTACCCCGCCACTCTGGGGTTGCTTAAATCTCTTTAAGCTATGTTCTTCTTTGTTGAACATGTTACTAATATACACCCTGTTTTATTAATTTCAAGTCGATTTTTGTTTTTTTTAAAACTTTTTTAACTTTTTTTCACAGATATCCCATAAAAAATCCAGGACCTGTACAGAATCACTGAATTTTTTGATGGTTCATGACTGAATATGCAAAATAACATTATTTCTTTTATGTTTCAGTCAAAATGATTGGATTAAATTCACTGCAACTGTTATATTATTCTTGACAAAAATGTCTTTATTGAATGGACAAACTCTTGCGGATAGTCAAAAGGGGCTGCTGCAAAACTTTTGATAAAAAAACAGCCCTGAAGGGGCAAGAGGGGCTGTAAGCCCCGTGAGAAGATAGCCCGGAGTAAGCGGTCCTTCATATTGCGCCCGGAAGAAATGGTGAGAGAGCCGGATTCTTCCGGGCGGAAAATTTATGTCAGAAAAGAATTTGAAAATAATGGTATAAAAACCATGAATGCAGTGCCGGTGAAAATTTTACATTAGACGAAAATGTAAAAACACAGTCGCTGCTGTAGGTGCTGTTGCCCTTGTAGAGTTTTTTATCTTGATATGCTGCAAAACAATCAGATTGATAAGTGCTGTTTTTTTTGTATAATTTTCCATCTTTGTAAGTAGCAATGCAGTCGGATTGATAAGTGCTGTTCCCTTTGTAAAGCTTTCCGTCTTGATAAGTTGCAACGCAGTCAGATTGATAAGTGCTGTTCCCTTTATAAAATTTTCCTTTTTCGTATGTCGCGATACAATCAGATTGATAAGTGCTGTTTCCTCTGTACAGTTTTCCATCTTTGTAAGTTGCAACGCAATCAGATTGATAAGTGCTGTTCCCTCTGAAGATACGGATTTCATTGGCAAGAATGGACATTCCGCAAAAAAGGAGTGTTAAAACCAACAGAGAAAATTTTTTCATAATATTATCCTTTCTGAAATGAATGACGGTACTTTCTCAGATCAGCAGAGAAAATTTCAGCCGGCTGCTGAAATTTCTATTTTGACCGACGCGTCTCTAATCATCATACCTCAAATATCTTTATTTTCAAGTATAAACAAATAAATACTCCTTATTTTATATCTGATAACCAAGATCAATCTTTATGTGATGTTGAGCGTATGAAATCCAATTCATTTTTTAATTTTTCAGGGTCATCACACCATTTCTGATACTGTTCCTCCGTCAAACCAAGAAATTCGTTTATTTTTACATCAGAAGAACAACGATTCCACTCTTCCAGAAAGTCATCCAAATCTTCAATCCTGACCTTATCCATCATGTATAAATCGTAAAATTTATTCATACAGTAAATCTCCTTTGCTTCAGACCGTTCAGAATATAGCATACCAAACGATATTTTGCAACCGGTTTTAATAATTTGGTTCTGTTCCCTGTACATGATAGGTAAATCTTTATGTTCTTTTACCACCGATGGCATTCCGAATTTTTATGATGTAAAAATCGAAATGCCATCTTAAAGTTAAAATAGCAGAAGGATTTACCAACCTGTATGGGGAACAGCGCTTTTTGAAAAAGTGACACTGTCCATATCTTGGATTTTTATGGGATATCTGTGCAGAAAATTTACTTTTTTGTCAATCTTCTTGAAATGTATGAATTTGTGTGCTATATTATAAGGTTTGTAATTTTGTTTCACTGATTCGAGTTGGCAGAAAACAATAATACGGAGAGAAAAGTATGTTATCACACCTTCTGATCGTGTTGGGATACATATTCCTTTGTTTGAGCGGTATCAGCTTTGCAGTATCGCTTGGCCTTGCTATTTTTTCCCGGAACAGAAAAGGATTTCTTGTTCCTGCCATTTATCTGCTGATGATGGTTTTGCTTCTTGCTTTTGTCAGTATTTACCCGGGCGGCGGTTCTGAGGCATGGACAACCGTTCTTTTTTACATTATCTGTATCAGTTTTCAGTTTGTCTGGGTTGGAAAGTTGCGGCATCAGGCAAATAAAGTTCTGAAATGGTCCTTTGTTTCAACTCTTCTGACATCCGGATTTCTTCTCTGTGCCATGATTCTGATGAATTCTTCTCTTGCATTTCAATAAGAGATAATTTATCCCGACTCCTTGCATTTTGTTTTCAGACAGTTATATTAATGAGAAATATCAAGGAGACTCTAAAAAATGAAAGAAACGATACTTCCTTTATGGAAAGATTCTGCTATAGAATCCAATTTGACGATATGTGCCCATCCTGAGAAAGATTCCCGCAGACCTGCGGTTCTTGTTGTTCCGGGCGGCGGCTACGGCGGAGTTTGCCGTTCAACAGAAGGCGATCCCATCGCAGAATGTTTTTCAAAACTCGGATTCCGCACATTTATTCTGCATTACCGTGTCAGCCCTCATCGTTTTCCGGAGCCCCAGCAGGATATTTTGAGGGCAATCCGGCTGATCCGGTATCATGCAGAAGAGTGGAATGTTATTCCGGAACAGGTTGCAGTTTGCGGTTTTTCTGCCGGGGGGCATCTTTGTGCAAGTGCCGGGATCATTCCGGATGATGTTGAAGTTGTTCCGGAAGATGCTGCTGATGCAATGCCATCCCGTCCCGATGCCATGATCTTGTGTTATCCGGTGATCACTTCGGGAAAATATGCCCATTCCGGTTCATTCAAAAATCTTCTGGGAAAAGAATATTCCAAACGGAAACGGGAGTTCTCTCTGGAAACCCGCGTAACAAAAGAGAGTGCGCCTGCGTTTATCTGGCATACTGTCGAAGATCAGGCTGTTCCTGTTGAAAATTCACTTCTGCTTGCCGAAGCCATGAGGAAAAACGGCGTTGTTCATGAACTGCATATTTTCCCGCATGGTCCCCACGGAATGCAGTTGGGGTATGGCAGGGCAGATATTTCCCAATGGCCCGGACAGGCTGCGGCATTTCTTTATGGAACGCTCGGATTTCACCGTGCTGACCCGCCGGAATATCGGAGAACTGTTGTTCTGACTTTCGATGATGCCTGTAAATCTCACTTGGAAACTGTTGCTCCGCTCCTGAAGAAATATGGTTTCAATGCCACGTTTTTTGTTTGCCTTTTTACGGATGAGTGGCGGAAGAAAAATGAAAAATATCTTTTGAGCGGACCGGAACTGAAACAGCTTTCTGATATGGGATTTGAAATTGGAAATCACACTTGGAATCATCCGGATTTGAAAAAACTTTCCGATGATGAAATTTCAAAAGAAATCGAATCCCTGAATGATTTTCTGAAACAAAACGGAATTCCGGAACCTGTCAGTTTTGCCTATCCCGGCGGTCCCTACGCGGAAAATGCTGTGCCTGTTCTGAAAAAATATGGTTTGATCACAGCTCGTACAACGGAGAACGGTCCCTGGAATTTGAAAAAACAGGATCTCATGCGTGTTCCCTGTACACCGTTGCAGAAAGATAATAAACTTGCTTTTTATCATGCAGTTTCCTCCGGAAAAAAAGGGGAAGTTCCGGTGATCCTGTTTCACGGCGTTCCCGATATCGTTCATGATTGGGTGAATACTTCTCCGGAATGTTTTGCCGCATTTATGAAATATCTTTATGACAATGATTACCGTGTGATCTCCATGAAACAATATTTACAGGAAAATGGACTTTGCTGAGCTTGGGAAGGTATAACTTCCGGCTCTCTGTTTTGCAGCGTTCAGCTTGATTTTTTTCACTGTAATGCTATATTTCCCTCAAAAATGATTTTATGAAAGTTTGGAGATTTTACAGAACATGAATAAACCGGAATTATTGGCTCCGGCCGGAACACCCGCTGCGGCTCTGGCTGCACTGGATGCAGGAGCAGATGCAATTTACGCCGGACTCTCCCGGTTCAATGCACGGGAACGCGGCGAAAATTTTACCCCGGATGCAATGGGGAAAGTTATCGAACATTTTCACCGGCACGGGAAAAAAGTTTACGTTACATTCAATACCCTGCTGAAAGAACAGGAACTTTCTGATGCTTTTGAACAGCTGGCTTTGCTGAATTCTCTTCATCCGGATGCTCTGCTCGTGCAGGATATGGGCGTGATCCGTATGGCAAAAGAATATTTCCCGAATCTGACTCTGCACAGTTCCACTCAGATGGAATTCCATAACTCTGCAGGATTGGCGGTTGCGGAAAAATTAGGCGTCAGCCGTGTGGTTCTGGAACGTCAGGTGACTCTTGATGAATTGAAACTGATCAAAAGCAAAACAAATCTTGAACTGGAACTTTTTATTCACGGTGCGCTCTGCTGTTCTCTCTCCGGGATTTGTTTCTTTTCTTCTTATCTGGGCGGTTACAGCGGAAACCGGGGCAAATGCAAACAGCCTTGCCGTCGCCGCTATTTTTCCAAAAGCGGAAACGGATTTTTCTTTTCCACCCAGGATTTGTGCGCCATTGAATTGATTCCCGAATTCCGCCGTCTTGGAATTGCCTCTCTGAAGATCGAAGGCAGATTGCGGCAGACCGATTATGTGACCGCAGCCGTCAGCGCATACCGTATGCTGATCGATACTCCCGATGAAGAATTTTCAGCGGCGATCCCGAAAGCAAGAAAAATCCTTTCTGAAGTCGGCGGACGCCGCTGGTCCCACGGCTTTTATACTCCGGAATCCGCAAAAACATTGGTTCGCGCCGATGCCATGGGAAGTACCGGAAAACTTTGCGGAAGTGTTCAAGCTGTCTCCAAAAACGGTTTTGAATTTACCACCTCGACAAGGCTTTTCGTTGGAGACCGAATCCGTATTCAACCGGCAAACGGGGAAGAAGGGCCTGCCATTGTTGCCACAAAATTCTTTGTGGAGAACAAACCTGCCGTCAAAGCAACTCCCGGACAGAAGGTGTTTGTCTGCTGCGATAAAGCTGTACCCCAGCGTGGACAGGTTTTCCGTCTCGGCGGACGGCTCAATGATTATTCCAATGCACTGGCAGCGTTGCCGGAGCCGCGAACTCCTCTTGATTTGAATATCAAACTTTCCGCAAATTCTGTGTCAGTTGTCCCGTCTGCCGTGCCGGAAATCATCTGGGAAAAACAGCTGAATCTTTCCCCGGCAAAGAGCAGGGCGGCAAGTGCAGAACAGATCATGGAGGAGTTCAAGGCATCTGATTCACCGATCTGGTGTGCCGGAACTGTTCAGGCTGAGGTGGAACCGGGACTTTTTCTGCCCGCATCGGAATTGAAACAGATTCGCCGCGAAGCATGGGAGTTCCTGAAAGAAAAATTATCCCCGGATATGGTCGCAGGAAACTTTGAATCTGCCATTGAAAAATTCCGGACAGATTACCGGAATCTGAAAGGATTGCCTTTGTCAGATGACCGGGAAGAGACAGCTGCATTGCGTGCAAAAGGAGAAGAACCTGCCAGCCGGAAATGTCATCGCGGAGCAAGTGTTTTTGAAATTGCATCTGCAACCAGTGAAGCGATTCTGCCGGAATTTCTGCCCGAAACAAAAATTCCGGCGTTGTGCAATGCCATCCGTAAGGCTTATGAAAACGGAATCCGCCGTTTCCGTGTGCCTTCTTTTTACGGTTTGGAATTGCTGAAAGATTACAAAAATATAGAAATCACCTTGTCTGCACCGCTGCCGGTGGCAAATTCTCAGGCTGTTCTGATGGCAAAGTCTCTTGGCGCAACCAGAGCGTTAGCTCATATAGAGCTTGACCGGGATTCTCTGACAGCGATGCGTTCAAAGTCTGTACTGGAGCTTGAGTTGTACCGTTTGGGACGTCCGGTGTTATTGCCGACCCGTGCAGAAATTCCTGTTGAAGGAGAAATCCGTGATGCCCGGAATATCGGGTTTCTCGTCCGCCATGATTCCAAGAGCGGTTTGACGCGGCTTTATCCGCAGAAAATTCATTCTGTTCCGCGATTGCCCGGGTTCCATGATTTCTTTGATCTGACCATGGCGAACTGGAATCCGGAGGAAACAGACAGTTTCAATTTTGACAGGGAGCTTTCCTGATTATTTTTTTCTGGGGAACCACGGAATACACGGAATTTATTTTATTGGTGTTTCTATTTTTGAGCAAAAATAGAAATGCCGGATATGATATTTAATTCTCTGTGATGATTTTGTGAATTCCGTGGTTTCTTAATATCAGAACTTGAGAATTTCTCCCGGCTTGAGCGCACAGAGTTTTTTGCCTTTTCCGATATAAATTGTGGTCGCCGTCGGATTCCGGACAAAGGAGTTATCCGCACTCCATTCCAGAGCATTAACGGCTTTCAGATATTCACAGATTGCAATATTTGAGGCTTTCCATACCCGTTCATTCCGGAAAGCTGCACAGAAATTTTCCACAGCAGCCCAGTCGGATTCTTTCTTGAATTCCCAGGAATGTCCCCAGAGTGTACAAACTTTCAGTTCGCCGGAGTTCGGTTCTGCAAGGAATTTTTTCTGCCAATCCGGTAATTGTTCCGGAATACATTTTGCAGTCGGTTCCCAGCACATGAAGTTTTTGGGGAGAGCAAAATTTCCCTGTTTTATTGTACCTCTGGCATAAGCGATTCCTGCTGTTTTCAGGATTTCCTGCGCTTGAGAAGTCGCTCCGAAGGTGGAACCGTTGGGCCATGCATGGCCTGTGACGATCCTGCCGGAGATTTCTTCCAGACCTTTTCTGTCGAGGACGATGTCATGCAGGATTTGCGGGGCAGGGGATAAAGATGCTGTTGTGTGCCGCAATCCGTGGGTTGCAATTTCATGTCCTTTGTACCATTCAACTTTTTTCGGATCATTTGCGAGAACATGAGCACTCATATTGAAGGTCGCAGAGAATCCGTATTTACGGAACAGTTCAGCAAGCCGCTGATCCGGTGCGGAACCGTCATCAAAACTGAAAGACAGAGCTTTTCTGCTGCCATCGGGGAAGAAGATCATTTTATCTTCCGGAGCTGTGACCGGAACCGGAATCGCTTTTTCAGCCGGGCGCGCCGTGACCGTGATGTTTTTCTTTTTATCCGCCCGCATGACTTCTCCGGGAGCCAGTTTGACTTTTTTTCCGTTGACAGTCATGTAAAGCGTAACCGCACTTGTATTTTCCAGAACGGAGCAGTCAAGAGAAGTTTTCAGAGTTTTATATGCTTTGAAGTAACGGTAAATATCAATGTTTGCTGCATACCAGATATCCGGATGATTGCTGAGTTCTTTGCAGAAGTTTTCAATCACGTGCCAGTTTTTCTGATTATTGAATTCGTAACTGTGTCCCCAGATATAACAAAGACTGATCACGCCGCCCCAGGGATTATAGGTTTTGTATTTTTTTGCAAGAGCAGCGATGTTTGCGTTATGATGAGCCGTCGTATTCCAGCGCATGAAATCATCGGGCAGCTGGAATTTCTGGGTTGCGCCGACCGTTCTTGCGTAGACGATTTTATGTTTTTGGAGAATATTCACCACTTCCGGGGAATGAGCGCCGTATGGGTAAGCCAATCCGAGAACAGGATAGCCTGCAATTTTTTCCAAGCCGATGCGATCGTTTCTGATTTCTTTATCCAGAGCTTCCGGAGAAATCCTTGTAAAACACTTGTGATATTCTCCGTGACTTGCGATTTCATGTCCGGCATAGAGTTTTGCCAATTCATTTTCCGGAAGAAAAGATTTGTATCCAAGCCGTTTGGAAGAGACATTGAATGTTGCTTTCATTCCGTACTTATTGAAAATTTCCACCAGCTTTCTGTCATGGATTGTTGCATCATCGTAACTGAAAGTGAGGGCTTTATATTTCCATTCCGGATAAGTGAGTTTTACTTCGGTGTGAAACATTCCGAAAAGCATCAGGAGTGATGCAGCGGCGCTTGCAAATTCCATATAAATCCTCTTTTTTATTTGACTGTTGAGTGATTGTTTTTCAATTTTTCCCGTTGTTCTGGATTCAGAAAAAACATCTTGTTTTTCTGAACGATGATCGACTGATACATTGGACGTTTGGCAATCATATTCAAGAGAGCAGTTTTGCCCGGTGCATTCAAGATTTTCTTCAGCATTTCATCATTCCGCGGATTCCACTGTTTGATAAGAGCCTCCCAATATTCTTTTTTTGCCTGTTCTTCTGTTCCATGATGATTGATCCATGTTTTTTTGAGTTCCGGATCAACGATTTTCCATAAAGCTTCAGAATCCCGTTCGACGATTGCGCTGAAATATGTTTCAATCAGTTCCTGCGGTGTTGCCTGTTGGATTTTTACTTTCGGTTCAGCCGCAAAACAGAAGATCGCAGTTGTACAAATAAGAAACAACAAAAACAGTTTTTGCATTTTAAATCCTTTCATAGAATTAGATTTGTTCATACAGTATCACAAAAGTACTCTTTTTCAAATCATTTTTATACAGTTTTTCAGAAACTGCTGTTGAAAAATTAACAAAAAATGCTATTTTACCATTTGATACGTTATTCAAATGAAATAAGGAATTTTCAGAACAAATGAAAATCAGTGTAGTTGGAAAAAAATGTCCTCAGCTGAAAGAGCTGCTGCGGAATGCAAATATCTGTTTATATCAGCCGGAAGAGGCTGATTTGATTATTGTATACGGTGGAGATGGTTCTCTGCTCGGAGCTGAACGGATGTATCCGGGAATCCCGAAATATCCGATCCGGGATTCAGAGACGGCTCCATTGTGTCCGCTTCATTCCCTGGAACAGCAGTTTCCGGTTTTTCTGGCAGGAAAACTGGAAAGAACTTCTTTGCCGAAGCTGATGGCAACAGTGGATGGTTCCGAAAAGATGTATGCAATCAATGATATCTTTGTTCATAATAAGATCCGGACGAGTGCATTGCGTTACAAAGTCTGGATTGACGGAGTGCTTTATGCCCGTGAAATTGTGGGCGATGGCTTGGGTGTTGCGACTGTACATGGTGCGACTGCTTATTACCGGAGTATAACCCGCAGTGTATTCCGCGTTGGAATCGGTCTTGCATTCAGCAACAGTACAGAACTGGTAAACCATCTTGTTCTGCCGGACGATTCTGTGATCAATATCAAAATTATCCGGGGACCGGGTGAACTGACAGCAGATAATGCACCGGAAATGCCTTTGGTCAAGGATGGTTCCGAATGTGAGATCCGCATGTCTGATATGAAAGCAGAGATGCTTGGCCTTGATTTCTTCATGTGTCCGGAATGCCGCAGACTGCGCCATCAGATGCGGCGGGAATTTACAGCAAAGGATCGTCATTGAAATGAAAATATTGATTACAGCGGGCCCCACCAGAGAGGCATTGGACCCCATGCGTTTTATCTCCAACCGTTCCTCCGGGAAAATGGGTTATGCCCTGGCGGAGGCTGCTGTCGCTGCCGGACATGAAACAGTTCTGGTTTCCGGTCCCTGTTCCCTGACTCCGCCGGAAGGTTTGGCAAAGGTGGTTCAAGTGATTTCCGCCGCTGATATGGCTGAAGCTGTCAAAGCAGAATTCCCTTCCTGTGATGCCGCTGTTATGTGCGCAGCAGTTGCAGATTACCGTCCAAAAAATTATTCCTCATCGAAGATCAAGAAAAATGATGGAGAAATGGTGATAGAATTGGAGCGGACGGAAGATATTCTGGCTTCCCTGGGAAGTATGAAAAAGCCCGGACAGCTGTTGATCGGTTTTGCCGCTGAAACCGATGATATGGAAGAAAATGCTTTAGGAAAACTGCAGCGGAAAAATCTTGATTGGATTGCTGCAAACCGCCTGGATCTTCCGGGACAGGGAGCTGAAAGCAATACGAATACAGTTGTTCTTTATTCTGTTAACGGGGATAGAATTGTGATTCCGTTAGCCTCAAAAAAACAGGTGGCGGAAGCTATTTTGAAAAATACAGGGGTGAATAAATGAAAAATGTTCTGAAATGTTTGATTTTATCGTTGTTTGTTCTGATTCTCACAGGTTGTGCCACCAGACCTGATTTTTCAGATAACAGCAGCGGTGTGAAATGGAGCATTTCTGCAACAGAAGAAGCTCTTGCCGGAGATGATCCGATTGAACCTTTCAACCGTTCCATGTTTGCTGTGAATCATTTCTGTATGCGCTGGCTTGTCCGGCCTGTCAGCTGGGTATACTGTTCCATCCTACCGAAAGAGGTGATTGTCAGAATTGATAATATTTCGGATAATCTGGCGTTTCCCGGTCGGATGGTCAGCTGTCTGTGTCAGGCAAAATGGAAGGGGGCTGGAATTTCCTTTTCCCGTTTTCTGATCAATACAACTGTCGGGATTGCAGGGATTTTTGACCCGGCGGATCATTTTCTGGGATTGAAGCGGCGTCATGAAAATATGGGCCATGCCTTTGCCACATGGGGAATCGGTCCCGGAGCTGTACTTGTTCTGCCGTTTTCGACAGCAACCAATATCCGCGATCAAATCGGGTGGGCGTTTGATTCTGCGTTGGACTTGAAAGTTGTGATTCCTTATGCCGGTTCCATTTCCGGTGTGAATAAGGCGATGAATTCTTACGATTCCTTTGATTCTCTTGTAGAAGCTGCAGCGGACCCGTATGAACAGTTCAAACTTGCGTTGTCAATCATGCGTTATCCTCAGCTGAATGATTATATTTTCCCGGCAATGGAATCTGATCCGGCATTTGAAAATACTGTTTTCAAACCGGGAAAGAATGCAGAAGTATTCCGGACAGCTCATTATTTCAAACCGGTCAATCCTCTGGTGGATACTTTGCGTGTTAATATATTTTCCATGCAGCGGACCAACTCCAGATGGTGGACAAATACCTCTCTCTGGAACCGTGATTTTCAGAATCTCGGTTCCATCCGTTCCATCAGAGACCCGAAAGAACCGGAAGATGCGGAACCGCGTTATTATCAGTTCTGGAACGAGCCGCAGAAAGAAGGCGGGGTGAAACAGAAAAACGAACTGGTAATCATCATTCCGGGTGTCGGAACTCATTACACTGGAAAAATGCTCCGGGCTTTGGCGGAAGTTTATTCCGATGCCGGTTATGCTGTTGTTGCAACCACTAACACAATGAACTGGTCTTTTGCAACGACAAAAGAAACCGCATTCCCCGGCTATATTCCGGAAGATGTCAAACATGTCCGCCGTCATTTGAAACTGATTCTGGAAGATCTTGCAAAGAATAAAAACTTCAAGCCTTCCCGGATTGTGATTGCCGGATATTCTCTCGGGGCAATGCAAACGCTTCATCTTGCTTCATTGGAGAGCCGGAAAAATATTCTGGGTGCATCCCGTTATGTGGCGATCAATCCGCCCGTTGACCTGCTCTATGCAATGGATCGTTTTGAGAATCTGGGAAATATTACCCAAAAGTGGACAAAGAAAGAATATTTTCAGAATCTCGGCAATGCCATTGTGAATTATCTTCCTGTGGCGATGAATAAACATCCGCATCAGAAATCTGACGGTAAAACAGATACGGAAAATCCGTCTGATTATCTTTACGGAGCCAATATCAAGCCGGAGCAGGCTGCCGGATTGATTTCCATTGCATTCCGGATGCTTCTCCGGGAGTTGATGCTTTCCAATGCCAGAAACGGATTTCTGCCGAAGGAATATGAATACAAATGGGGCAGGCGGACAGAACTTTATAAAAAGATTGATTCCCTTTCCGGCAGGGATTATGTCCGGCTTTTTGTGAAAAGCCGTTATCCGGAACTGTCTATGGAGCAGCTCGGATTCAACAGCAGTTTGCGGTGCCTGGAAAAATTCCTGAAAGAGAGTCCGGATATCAGAGTCATTCATAATCTGGATGACCCTCTGCTGTCTCAGAAAGATGCAGATTTCCTCAGTGAAACGCTCGGTAAAAAGTTACTCTGGTTTGATCATGGAGCTCATCTTGGCAATCTTTATTTGAGGGATTATCAGAAAGAACTTCTCAAAGCATCTGCCGTAAAATAGACTGAAACATTACAGATAGAGGCAATTTCAAAAGTCTTCAAAAATGTCTGAAAATTCTTGCCGAGATCTGAAAATGGAGCGTTTTCGGTGGTTACTCTTTGAGTAGCCACGCTCAAACTACCATTTCCATCTCATCAGCAATCTCTTTTCAGCCAAATTTTGCCGGACTTTTGAAACTGCCTCGATATTTTCAAAAATATTTATCAGATGATTTGTTTTTTCCGGTAGAGCAGTTATATTATGTTCGTGCTCCCGAAAATATAAAACAAAGAATAGGAGATTTTTGTATGGGAAAAGAAAAATGTGTTGAAACTGCAAATTGTTTTGCAGAATTGTTGTCCGATCATCAGGATAAGATTATCATGTTCGGGAAAGCTGTTCTTCTGACAGTTCTCGTGATCCTTTTGGCTTGGATTGTTTCCAGAGTCCTGAAAAACATTATCATGGGTGCCGTCAAAAAGTATCCTCTGGTGGATGAAGCTGTCGGAAAAGTTTCCGCTTCCATTTTGCGTGTTTTCATTTGGTTGATTGCATTCCTGATTATTCTTGACCTGTTCGGAGTCAATACTGCCAGTATTCTGACAGTTCTCGGTGCCGCAGGTTTGGCGATCGGTCTTGCTATGAAAGATTCTCTCAGCAATATTGCAGCCGGTCTGATGCTTCTGATCCTGCGTCCATACAAACTGGGTGATTATGTGGATTGCGGTTCTGTCAGCGGAACTATTAAAGAAATGGGATTGTTTACTACAACACTCGAAACAGTCGATGGAATTTTCATTTCTGCTCCGAATAACGTTGTTTTCGGTTCCCCTGTCAAAAACTATTCTCGTAATGCCTTGCGCAGAGCCGATATCGTTGTCGGTATTGCTTATGGCGATTCACTTCCCAAAGCTATTGAAGTTCTGCTGGATTTTATGAAACAGAATGAATTGATTCTTCAGGATCCTGCTCCGGAAGTACTTGTCACCGAGCTTGCAAACAGTTCTGTTAATCTGAATCTCCGATTCTGGACGAAGTCTGAACAGTATTGGGATGCATTCTGGAGTGTCAAGGCAGGATTGAAACCTGTCATTGAATCTGCCGGACTGAATATTCCGTTCCCGCAGCGCGTTGTCACTTTTGCCAATGCGATTCCTCAGAATACGGAATCAAAATAATATCCGTTCAGAGGTGTCCGGTTGAAAAACATACCGGATGATAAGAAGGGTTGTTTCAGAGCATAATGTTTTGAAACAGCCCTTTGTTTTTCAGCAGAATCTGCATTTGAAAGAATTAATTCGTAAAAATATGGAAAATAGGGCATAAATCTGCTCTTTTTTTTTGTTTTAGAATTGATAAATCAATAAAGCTGTGCTATATTTCCGAGATGTCTTATAATGAATAACAAACTACCTACAGGAGAAATATTATGTCAGAACAGGCTGGAGGAAAGGCACAGATCGATTTTCTGTGTATCGAAGATGGTTGCGGCGGAGTCGTGAAATTTGATTTGATGAGTCTTGCTCAGGAAGATTTTCAGGCTCTTTGCCCGAAATGTCACAAACCGTATCAGTTTGATGCCGAATTGCGCGCAAAACTTTTGAAATTGAAAAATCTCATTGTAGCAGTCCGTGAAGCAGAACCGATTCTCGGCGATTGCAACGTGGCAGTTACAGTTCCCGGCGGGGAAGTCAAGGTTCCTTATGCGTTGCTGCTGACCCGTTTGAATACAATGATCACCCTGTGTCTCGGGGATAAGAGTGTTGATTTCCATCTCTGGATCGAACCCTCTTCTGCAGACACCTTCCGCTGAGCCGGAACGTTTTAACGATAAAGGATTACGTTTATGGCTTTAGCAACAACAATTTTAAAAGCGATCTTCGGCAGCAAGGCGGAACGCGATGTGAAAAAAGTCCGTCCCTATGTCAAAAAGATCAATGATTTGGAAGTTCAGTATCAGTCTTTGACAGAAGAACAGCTGAAAGCAAAGACCGATGAGTTCAAGGCACGTCTGCAGAACGGCGAAACCACCGATGATATCATGTGCGAGGCGTTCGCTGTTGTGAAAAATGCGTGCCGCCGTCTTTGCGGAACAACCGTGAATGTGTGCGGACATGAACTGACATGGAATATGATTCCTTTTGATGTGCAGATCATCGGAGGAATTGCGCTTCATCAGGGAAAAATCGCGGAAATGGCAACCGGGGAAGGTAAAACTCTTGTTGCAACCATGCCGCTGTATCTGAATGCTCTTACCGGAAAAAACTGTCAGCTCGTTACCGTGAATGATTATCTGGCACGCCGTGACTCCGAATGGATGGGAACAGTGTTCCGTTATCTCGGATTGACTGTTGGCTGTATTCAGAACCAGATGTATTCCGAAGAACGCCGTCAGCAGTATAATTGCGATATTACCTATGGTACAAACAGTGAATTCGGGTTTGACTATCTGCGTGATATGGGAATGGCATCCTGCAAAGAAGAACTGGTTCAGAGAAATCATTTCTTTGCAATTATTGACGAAGTCGACTCCATTCTGATTGACGAAGCAAGAACCCCGCTGATCATTTCCGGCCCTGTTGCTGTTTCCACTCATCAGTTCGATGAATTGAAACCGGCGATCGCTGATCTTTTCAACAAACAGAATCTTCTCTGTTCCCGCCTGGTCAGCGAAGCAAGTGCTGTCTTTTCCAAAGAAAATCCCTCTGATGATGAGTTGGAAGATGCAACAATCAAGCTCGTTCAGGTGAAAATGGGTATGCCCAACCACCGTCAGCTGATGCACCTGCTGGAAGATGTCGAAATCATGAAACGCGTGGAAAAAATGGATATGTATGTCCGCAGCGACAACAACCGCGGTATGCTTCAGGAAGTGGAAAGTGCTCTGTACTTCTCCATGAGCGAAAAGCAGCATGAAGCAGACTTGACGGAAAAAGGCAGAAATGCTGTTTCCGGCGACAAGAATGCGTTCGTCCTTCCCGACCTTCTGGAATCCATTCATGCGATCGACACAGACAAAACTCTGGATGAGAAAGAAAAGATCGAAAAGAAGAAAGCGTTCCAGGAAGAGTTTGCTCTCAAGAGTGAACGCCTTCATGACATTTCCCAGCTTCTCCGCGCATACTGTCTCTTTGAAAAGGATGTACATTATGTCGTGCAGGAAGGCAAGGTAATGATCGTTGATGAACATACCGGACGAATCCTGCCGGGCCGCCGTTTCAGTGAAGGGCTTCATCAGGCTCTGGAAGCAAAGGAAGGCGTGACCATCGAACGGGAAACTCAGACGTTTGCAACAATTACCATTCAGAACTATTTCCGTATGTATGAAAAGCTTGCCGGTATGACCGGTACCGCTGAAACGGAAGCAAGCGAATTCCACCAGATCTATAAACTGGATGTGATGGTCATTTCCCACCAACCGTCCCTGCAAACGTGTTGACTTCAATGACTGCGTTTACAAGACAAAGAAAGAAAAGTTCAAAGCGATTCTGGATGATGTGGAAGAACATTACAAAACCGGACAGCCTGTTCTGCTCGGAACGATTTCTGTGGAAGATTCCGAAATCCTGAGCCGTATGCTCAAGCTCCGGAAAATTCCGCACAATGTGCTGAACGCGAAGAATCACGCAATGGAATCTGAAATCGTTGCCCGTGCCGGAGAAAAATTCTCTGTGACCGTTGCCACCAACATGGCAGGACGCGGAACAGATATTAAACTCGGTGATGGTGTGGCAGAACTGGGCGGTCTTTATGTGATCGGCAGCAGCCGTCACGATTCCCGCCGTATCGACCGTCAGCTCCGTGGACGTTCCGCACGTCAGGGCGACCCCGGTGCATCCCGCTTCTATGTCTCTCTGGAAGACAACCTGATGCGTTTGTTCGGTTCCGACAGAATTGTCGGCATTATGGAACGTTTCGGAATGGAAGAAGGGGAAGAACTTCAGCATCCCTGGCTGAACAAATCCATTGAAACCGCACAGCGCCGTGTGGAACAGCATTACTTCTCCATCCGTAAACGGACTCTGGAATACGATGATGTCATGAACAAACAGCGTGAAATCGTTTACGGTATCCGCAAAAATGTTCTGTTTGATGAAAGCTCAAAAGGATTTATTCTTGATACAGTGGCAGATCGGGTGGATGGAAAGATTCAGGAAGCTCTGGCTGTCGTTGATAAAGATTCCAAGGATAAAATCAATAAAGATGTGCTTTTGACCTGGCTGAATCAGACATTCCCCATCGGTTTCGATGAATCTGTGATCGTTTATAAAACAGATTCTACCGTGGATGAAGAAGCAACTGCAAAGACGATTTGCGACAAAATCGTCAATATGTATGAGATCAAATCCTCCTATGAAGAACCGGAAGCCATTGCCTGGCTGGAACGCCGGATCATTCTGGAAGCGATCGACCGCTTGTGGCAGCAGCATTTGAACGCTATGGATCAGCTGCGCGCCAGTATCGGATTGCGTGCTTATGCTCAGAAAGATCCTCTTGTGGAATACAAGCAGGAAGCATACCGCATGTTCGATGAGCTTATGATGGCGATTGATCAGGAGATCATGACAAATATGTTCCGTTCAGCGACAAGTGTCGAGGCGTTTGAAAACATGTTTGCTCATCTTCCCCAGCAGATGATTGCAATGGATGACCCCATGGATGCAATGCCGGTGGATGAAAACGGTATGCCGATTTCTGAAGATGCAGAAATGCAGGATGCTCACCCCGAAATTCAGATCACGTTCAAGCGCGATCATGAAAAGATCGGCAGAAATGATCCCTGTCCTTGCGGTTCCGGTAAGAAATTCAAAAAGTGCTGCGGTAAGTAAGCCATGAAAAAAGCCGGGGTAACAATTTTTCTGCTGTGTATGGTGTTGATGACTCATGCCGCAGAAAAATTGTTCCTGCTTGTGGAAGATGGTTTTCATGAATTTCTGAAAAATGATTTCCATAGACTGGCATTGTCTCTTTCCCGGAAATACGACTGCAAGCTGGCTGCTGTTCCGGAAAAGGGGGTCGCACCGGTTCTTAAAATTTCAAAGCAGAAAGAATCTGAAAATTATAACTCTGTTCTTTTTGCGGTCCGGGGATACCTGCTCTTTGCCAATGCCGGAAATCCAGTCGGAAATTTATCCCGTGCAGAATTCAAACAATTGATGGAAGGTTCCATGATCCGTTGGAGCAAACCAGCTGTGAAAATCCGTCAGATTTGTTATTACGGTTCAGAAAAAACAGTTCCCCCACTGAACAAAGATTCCGTTCCGTGGGTGCGGTTTTCCGAGCCTCCGCTGACTTTGCAAATGGTTTCTTTAGATAGTACTGCCATTGGAATTTTACCTTTGACAGAAGCTGTTTTGAAAGTCAAAGGGACAAAGCCGTTAACTGTTGACGGCATTGCCGCAACCCCTCAAACCGTGATGGATGGAACTTATCCGGCTTCCGAACGGTATTATCTTTCCATCCGGAAGGATGCGCCCCGCGAAGTTTGGAATTTATACAATAAACTGCGTTCAAAGCAAACAAAACTCAAACTGATAAAAGCCGGAATCCTGCCGGCAATTAAAGGAGATTGAACTTTTATGAAGTACGATATCAAGACATTTGATCCGGGAAAAATTCTCGTTTCCCCCTCTCTGCTGGCTGCAGATTTTTCGCGGCTCGGAGAACAGGTCGCAGAAGCTGAAAGTGCCGGATGTGAACTGCTGCACCTGGATATTATGGATGGTCATTTTGTTCCGAACCTGACATTCGGTCCTGCTTTGATCAAGGCTCTCCGGAAAGATTCCGGTATGTTGTTCGATGTACATTTCATGCTGACAGATCCAATCAAATATGTAAAGCCCTTTGCAGAAGCCGGTGCGGATTTGATCACATTCCACATTGAAGCCAATGGAAATCCGGCAGATACCATCGCAGAAATCCGTAAACATGATTGCCGCGTTGGTTTGACTCTGAAACCCGGAACCCCTGCAGAAGCCGTGTTCCCCTGGCTGGATCAGGTGGATATGATTCTTGTTATGACAGTTGAACCCGGATTCGGCGGTCAGTCTTTCATGGAAGATCAGATTCCCAAAGTCGCGGCAATCTTTGCTGAAATTAAAAAACGCAATCTTCCTGTATTTATCGAAGTTGACGGCGGAATTGATGCCAAAACAGCTCCCGGAATTGTCAAGGCCGGTGCTGATGTTCTGGTCGCCGGAACAGGTGTGTTCCGCGCTCCTGCCGGAATGAAAGCCGCTGCCGGACAGCTCCTCAGCCTTTCTGAGCTTCTCCCCGCACGATGAAACAGATCGTTACCCTGAAATCTTATTTTCAGCGGAAATATGGTGCCCCGCTTCAACGGATCCCGCTGGACCCCGGTTTCCCTTGTCCGAACCGGAATCCGGATGGTTCAGGCGGGTGTGCCTTCTGTCCGGGTGATGGTTCCCGGGCACAGCATTTGAAACCCGGAATGTCTCTTGCAGAACAGGTGCGTTCCGGGATTGCTTTTGCACAGTCCCGTTACGGGGCAAAACCTCCTTATGCCGCATATTTTCAGGCATATACCACAACAAACGGGCCGTTGGAGCAGCTCCGGAAAATGTATCAGGATGTTCTGACCATGGCAGACTTTCCCTGTGTGATCGTGGCAACCCGTCCGGATTGTCTGCCTCCGCAAGTGATTGATTTACTGGCTGAATTGGCTGTTGATCATGAAGTCTGGGTTGAGCTGGGTGTGCAGACCGCCAATGATAAGACATTGCAATTGATCAATCGCGGTCATGATTTTTCTGCGGTGGAACGTGTCGTTCCCCTGCTTGCTGAACGCGGAATCAAAGTTGCAGCTCATGTTATCCTCGGTCTTCCCGGTGAAACGGCGGAAGATTACCGCTGTACAGCTGAGAAACTGGCAAAACTTCCTTTATCCGGAATCAAGACTCATAATTTGCTGATTTACCGGAATACCCCCATGGAAAAACTTTTCAAAGCAGGAAAATTGAAGCCGCTGAATGAGTATGAATACGCAGAAGCTCTGGCAGAATTTTTGCGGATACTGCCGGATGATCTTGTTGTCATGCGGTTGTGTGCGGATGCCCCCGATGATGGTTTGGCGATTCGCAACTGGTGGATGGAAAAAGGGGCATTTACTGACATGTTCCTGAAGATGTATGAATCCGGGGATACCTCTCCGGATTGCATGAAAGCAGTCCGTACCGCTGATGGTTCGTATACCTTTTATCATCCGAAATACCGTCAGCATTTCCACAGTGTCGCCGGAGCCAGAGAGGAGTCCGTAAAAAAATATCTGGAACCTTGCCGGATCAGAGAAAAGCTGATGTCCGGAGAAAACGTTCAGATATTGGACGTCGGTTTCGGAATGGGGTGGAATGTTCATGCCGCTGCGGAACTGGCAGAGTCGGTCCGGGGGGGAAAACTTCATATTATCAGCATGGAATTTGACCGGACAGCCATAGATAATGCGCTGCGTTTGCCGGGCAGAGAAGGGGATGTCCTGATTCACTGTTTGGCGGAACAGGGCGTTTATGAATCTGATTATGTCAAGGCGGAAATCCTTTTCGGAGATGCGCGGCAGACGGTTCAAACGCTGGACCTTTGTTTTGATGCTGTTTTTCTGGATGCATTTACTCCGGATACCAATCCGGAATTATGGACCTCTGAATTTATTGCCCAGCTGAAAAATCATCTGAAAGGATCCGGCAGGATTGCCACTTACTGTTCAGCTTATCCTGTTCGCGGAGCTTTGATCGAAAACGGTTTTTCCGTGTTGGAATCGGAGGCTTTCGGACGGAAACGCGGCGGAACGGTTGCAACACTTGTCCCTGCTGATGATTTGACTCCTTTGCCGGAAAAAGAATTTATGATTACCACCCGTTCCACAGCAGGAACGCCTTACCGTGATGTCTCTTTGAGATCTTCACGGGAAGAAATTCTTCAGCTTCACGCGGATGAGATCAAAGCCCGTCGTGCCGCCGGAATTCCAAAGTGGTATCGTCCGTGAATTATTTCGGACGCGGTTTTCCTGTTCCGCGGGCTGCAACAGCATTCAGCGGATCTTCCGGCCAGTTGTGTTTCGGATAACGTCCGCGCATATCTTTTCTGACCAGTTCATAGCTGCCCGTCCAGAATCCCCGTAAATCTCTTGTTGTTTGTACCGGACGCATTGCGGGGGAGAGAATTTGAATTGCAAGCGGAACTCTTCCGCCGGCAAGAAACGGCGTGTCATTCATTCCGAAAATTTCCTGTAATCTGACCGGGAGCAGCGGGATTCCATCCGGGGTGTCATAATCGATCCGTATCATAGAACCGCTGGGAACTTTGAGCCGTTCCGGAGCTTCTTTGTCCATCATCTGACGCATCCGGTAATCCATTTGATTTTCCAGAACCTGCAGGAAATTTATTTTTTTCAATTGTTCAAGACGGGTCATTCCCTGTATTTCCGGCATCAGCCAATCTTCCATAGTGTTCATCAATGCGTCATCGGAAAAATCCGGGAATCCGGCTTCCGGCATAGCTTTATGCAGAAAATTGACTCTTGCCCGGAATGATTGTTCCGCCTTTTCAAAAGAAAATATATGAATCCCTGTTTTCCGGATTCCTTCAATCAATCCGGCAGCAAGAAGTTCTGCCGGAACCTGATTTGCCCGTTTGGCAGATAAAACAGCTTTTCCCAGACAGGTGCATTGTTCCGCCATGGAAATTTGCCGCACATCATCCCAGCCCGAACGGAATTCTTCATGAATCAGCTCGGGAAAAGCCTTGTTCAACTGTTCTTCAGAAACAGGTGCCGCCGTAAAAATTGTTTGTTTGGAACCTTCCCCTTCCACATCTGCTGCTGCCAGGAGTTTTTCTTTGGTTAAATGGTCTTGGACCCGCAATTTTGCGCCGGTCCCGTTGGAAAGAGAATATTCTCCATCTTTTCCGGCGCGGAGACATCCGATTCTGTCCGGATAAGCCAATGCCAGAATAATTCCTGCCAGTTCCGGATCCGGTTCTGTTTTCCGGATTCCAGCAGACCGGGCTGCTTTTTTTGCCGAAATAAGAATCCGTTTTGCAAGTGGTTTCCCGGAATGAAGCACCTCTGAAAAACGTTCCCGCAAATCGCAGGTGATTCCGTTCAACGGATCTTTTTCTTCCAGTATTGCAGCTGCAAGACAAGCCGTATATCCCTGACCGAAGAGTTCTTCTGTTTTGAGGATCGCGTGGGATGTCCGGGGATGCATGGAAAGATTCAGCATAGATTTTCCGTGTTCCGTAATTGCTCCGGAAGAGTCCAGTGCGCCCAATTCTTTCAATAAATTTTCAGCCTGTTCCAGTTTTGATTCCGGCGGAATATCCAGCCACGGCATTTCAGAAATATTTTCCCGTGTGACTTTCCAGTTGGCAAGTTCCAGCAGCAGGGGAACAAGGTCTGTTATCATGATTTCCGGCTGATCAAAGGATTGCATCCGCAGTTCCTCATCTTTAGACCAGAGCCGCAGACAGTAACCGGGAGCCAAACGTCCTGCACGACCGCGCCGCTGTTCCGCTGAGGCAAGCGAGATTTGTCTTGTTTCCAATCTGCTCATTCCGTTCCGGGGAGAGAAAACCGGAACTTTCCGGAGTCCGGAATCGACAACGGCCCGAACACCTTCAACGGTCAGACTTGTTTCTGCAATCGGAGTCGAAAGAATCACTTTCCGCCGTTCCGGATCCGGACGGATTGCCGCATCCTGAGCTTCCGGCGGAAGATCACCATAGAGAGGGACAGCTTTCACTGTATCCGGTAAAACGTGTTCCAATGCCTTTTGTGCATCCCGGATCTCACCGCTTCCCGGGAGAAAGACAAGGACATCCCGTTCTGATTTTTCCAGTGCAAGCTGAACCGCAGATACAAGATGTTCTGTTCGGGTAATCAGCTGATTTTTATGCGGGTAATATTCTGTTTCCACAGGAAACAATCTTCCGGAACAGGAAAGAACCTGAGCATTGTCAAGAAGTTCAGCTATTTTCGGAGAATCAATGGTTGCCGACATAACAAGAATTTGCAGCGGCAGTTCCAGTGCATATCGTGCTTCGATGGCAAGGGTCAATGCCAAATCAGCGTGGATGTTCCGTTCATGAAATTCGTCAAAAATCAGCAGTCCGATCCCCATGAGTTCGGGGTCCTTCTGGATCATGCGGGTCAGAATCCCTTCTGTTACAACCTCAATCCGTGTCCGGGCTGAAACTTTTGTATCGAACCGGGTGCGGTAGCCAACTGTCTCTCCGACTTTTTCCCCGAGTAATCCGGCGATTCTGACCGCTGAAGCACGGGCGGCAATTCTGCGCGGCTCCAGCATGATAATCTTTTCATCCGGACGGCAGAATTGCAGAAGATATTGCGGGACCGTTGTTGTTTTTCCTGCTCCCGGCGGCGCACAGAGAACTGCAGAACCATGATCTTTCAATGCTTTCGCCAGATCCGGAAGGAGCGCAGCCAGTTCTTTTGTTCCGGAAAACTCCATTAAAACAGCTCCGGCTGCAATTCAGAAGGTTTCAGAACCTGCGATGCCTGAACAATTTCCCCATCCAATAGAAATGCCTGCTCCAGTCGTGTAAAGATTCCGCCATTGGAACGTTTTTTCAGACATTCAAGATCGCCGATGACGACCAGTTCACAGCGGCAGCGGGTGTGTGCCACGTTGATCCGGTTCGGATGATCTGTAAAACCGATCCGTCCGTGAGGATTGCTGCGGACATAACTGATGATGACCGCATCACTTTCTCCGCCTTGAAAACTGTCCACTGTGGAAACCCGGCCAGTCAGAAAATTCTTCCATTCTCCCGGCTCATAATTTTTTCCAAGCAGACTTGTTAATTTCTGTCGAATCAATTCGGTTTGTGCACGGTACGGTGTTATAATGGTGATTTCATTCAGCGGATATTTTTTCAGCAGATCTTTTACTGCCTTTACACAGATGTTTGCTTCCATACGGTTGCAGATTCCGGGCTTTCCTGCACCGGTTCTTCCGGGCAGAATCACTGTTTCCCGCCGGTTCGCCTCCTGAGACGTGGAAATCCAGCGCAAGGTCGACGGCGGATATTTCCGTTCCCGTTCCGGTAAAGGAAGTGAATAATATTCTGCACCTGTATCCGGTTTGATTCCGGCATTATAGAATGAACCGGAAATAAAACGGAGCAGGCGGGGATTTTGACATCGGTAGGATGTACTGAGACGGATTGAAGGACATTCCCTGTGTTTGACCAGCCATTCCATGGCAGATTCGGAAAGCACTGAAAGAAGTTCTGTCTCAATCACTTCCCCGTTCGCTGTCAATGCATTCATAACAGCCTGCGGCTTGGGGAAGGGCGGAAGCTGTTTGTAGTCACCAAGCATGATTGCCCGTTTGGCAAACATGGCACAAAGAATCACTTCTTCCATATTGGACATGCCCGCTTCATCAAAAATAATCACATCGAACGGTCCGATATTTTCAAAATCAAATTTGATACAAAGGTCTTTCAGCAGGGCAGGGTGTGTTCCGGCATAAATTACCTGTTTCCCTTCCTTTTCCACCTGACGCATATTTTTCACATTGTCACGTTCCCCGATCCAGTGTCCGGGCAGAATATCCGGAGCAATGCTTTCAGCATGACGGCCGCAGCGGAGATACGGCAAATCGCTGATTCCACGGCAGATATTATCCACCGCTGCATGTGACGGCGCAGTGATAATAATCCGCTTTCCTTCTTCATGGAGCTTTCTCACAATTTTCCGCAGCACGTGCGTTTTTCCTGTTCCGGGAGGTCCCTGAATCAATACCAGCGGATTCTCTTCATTAACCGCTGTTTCAAAAGCTGTCTTTTGGGAGAGATTCAACTCAGAATCAGCGTTTACATTTTCCGGAAAATGGAAGTTCACGGAACTCAATCCGGCAATGATTCCGCCGGAATGAAGTTTTGATAGTGCCGTCTCAGGTTTCAATTCTTCACGGATGGAGTCAAGGCGTTCCTTGAGGAATTCTGAAGGTCCGCGGATCAGGGTCCCCACAGCTTCACAGAGATCTGTGTTGATCTTGTTTGTGGAATCTTCAACCGTCAACCGTCCCAGAATCTGAACCCCGTCAAAAAAATCTACCCGGAAAGAACCGATTTTGGAATCGTCAGAACGACGGCGGACATCCAGAATATCATCGAAGAAAATCGGTGCTCCTTCCGGTGCTTCCAGAGAAAGAATGTAAACCGGATGCGCCCCGTTAACAACAACGGCATCCTGAAAATAAAGTTCAAAATTCCGTTCAAATTCGATCATGAGCCGATCAGTTTCCGAGAGCAGACGGAACATTCTGGAGACCTGCCAGAACGTCCGGGCAGGGAGAGAATCCTTACGGTTTACGATTTCTGTTTCTTCTTTCTTTTCCTCCCGGGAATAAGTCCCGAAAAGAGGAAGTTCCATTTGACTGCCCAATTCATCTGCAGCCCGGTCCGAAAGTGTTCGTTCAAATACACTTTTCAGTTCATCCAGCTTTAATTTTTTCAGAGCTTTGAGTCCTTCTGACGGATAAGTTTCCGGCAGAAGTTCCAGCAATTTCCGGAAATCCCGTTTCTGAAATTTTGAAAAATTCAACTCTCCGCCGGACGCCTGATATTTTCCGATAATCAACTGGGCAGCATCGTATTTCCAAAAATCTTCCTCCCCGGAAAGAGTCTGGTTTTTTTGGAAAATAACTTCCGCTTTCCCTTCTTCGGAAAAACGGAGTAAATATTTTTCGCGGATTCCGTCGCTTGTTTCCAGATTCAGGACCATAGATTCCGCATCGTCATCCCAACTGGTGAATGCACGGCAGCTTTCCGCTTTTCCGGGCGGAACAATCAAAACCTCATCCAGGGAAATTCCTTCCTGACGGATTTCAAACGGTTCCGGATTTGCCGCAGATTCCCACAGTTCATAGAAACGGCGCGAACGGACAAGCTTGGAAGAGCCTTTCCATAAAGCTTGTCCTTCCCGGAAATATGATTGTATTTTTTCGATTTCAGAACTTGTCATGATCGAAGGCAGGGTCAGGCGTTGGCAAGAGCCTGATCAAAATCAGCTTTCAAATCATCAATATGTTCCAGTCCGACAGAAAGTCTGACAAGGTCCGGAGAGACTCCGGCTGCAATCAGTTCCTGTTCGGAAAGCTGACGGTGTGTCATGCTTGCCGGGTGCAGAACACAGGTGCGCAGGTCGGCAACATGTACACAGATCGCAGCCAGTTTCAAACTGTTCATGACGCGTTCTCCGGCTTTGACTCCGCCTTTGACGCCGAAGCACATCACGCCGCTTGCGCCTTTGGGCATGTATTTCTGTGCAAGTTCATACTGATTGCTTGATTTGAGTCCGGGATAATTGACCCATGCAACTTTTGGATGTTTTTCAAGAAATTCTGCCATTGCAAGCGCATTCTGGCAATGACGTTCCATGCGGACATGGAGCGTTTCGCAGCCGAGCATGGAGAGAAATCCGTTGAACGGCATCATCGGTGTTCCCATGTCGCGGATCCACTGAACACGGAGTTTGGTGGAATAGGGGGCCGCTGCAAAATCTTTTGTATAAATCAAACCGTGATAACTTTCGTCAGGTTCGGTGAATTCCGGATATTTTCCGTTCGTCCAATCAAAACCGCCTTTTTCCACAACGATTCCGCCGACACTTGTGGCATGACCGTCAATATATTTTGTTGTGGAATGTGTGACGATATCAGCTCCCCACTGGAACGGGTTACAGAGAAACGGTGTGGGGAATGTATTGTCAACAACCAGCGGAAGTCCATTTGCATGTGCTACTTTTGCAAATTTTTCAATATCCAGAACGATCAGCGCAGGGTTTGCAAGCGTTTCTGCAAAAATCGCCTTGGTATTGGGCTGAATCGCTGCCTGAATTTCTGCTTCTGTTGCTTCAGGAGAAATCATCGTAAAGAGAATTCCGGTCTTTTTCAAGGTATTGGTGAACAGGGAAACTGTTCCGCCGTAAAGACTGGAAACTGCAACAACATGGTCTCCGGTACGGGCAATATTCATCAATGCCAATGCGTTGGCTGTCTGACCGGAAGAGGTGGCAACTGCTGCAACTCCTCCTTCCATTGCGGCAATCTTCTTTTCAAATGCATCAACAGTCGGGTTCGCAAGACGGGTATAGAAAAATCCGGATGCCTTGAGGTCAAAGAGATCTGCAACACTCTGAACATCATTATATTTATAGGTTGTAGACTGTGTGATGGGAACAATACGGGCTCCTCCGTTTTCGGGGGTATAACCGGCTTGTACTGCTAATGTTTCAAGTTTCCAGTTTTCCATAAAAATTTTTTCCTTACGCTGAATGATGAACGGGAGAATGGTCTCCCGTATATTATTTAATATGATAATGTATCACAACTTTTGAAATTTTCAACCCCAATCAGAGAAGATCGTCCTGCTTTACAACTTTGGGAACAGGATATTCTTTTTCCTGAGTGAATTTCACACCGGAACGTTCAATAATCAGTCTCACAAGTGTCGGAATCGGAATCGTTGTCACAATGGAAAGAATGATGATCGCATTGAAAAAGTTTTCGTCCAGCATTCCGAGATCTTTTCCGACGGCTGCCGCTGCCAGTGTTGCAGAAAGCTGTGGAACCGTCATCAATCCGGCACACAATCCCTGACGGTTTCCGAATCCGCTGAGCCGCATGGCAACCCAGCCGGAACCGACTTTACTGATAACCAATCCCAGAACTGTCAGAATAATGATGCTGAGATTTTCTATTCTGCCGAATGCCCGGAAATTGGAATCCATCCCAATGGAAATAAACAGAAACGGAATCAGCAGTCCATAACCGATACTTTCAAATCTTGCCAGCAGGGGAACATCTCCTTTGGAATGTTTGACCAGCCGCGCCAGAGCCAATCCCGCAATGAACGCTCCTACAACCATGTTGATTCCGAGAAATTCCCCGACAAGCACAGTTACCATAATAACCAGCAGAACAATCGGAACAAGAACTTCCTCACTGGGATGGAAACTTTTCAGTATCCATTTTCCCAGTTTGGAAACAATCCACACAGCAAGTGCAAGATACACAAGCACGATCAGCAGGAATAAAATTGTAAAGTATGAACCGAAAACGGACGCATCCACATAATCAAATATAGATAACGTTTTTTTGGTGATTGCAACTGCACTTTCCATTTTCTTGATTTGAACGCTGACTGCCAGAAGAATGATACTTGCAATGTCGGTGATCACTGTGGAGATCAGAACAGCTGCCCCGAAACGGCTCTGCGTCAATTTCAATTCCCGGATCACGGGGAACACGATCCCGACAGAGTGGGAGGCAAACAGTGATGCATAGAGCAGTTTCCCCGCAAAATCTTCTGAGCGGAAATATTGATAAATAAGAAATCCGCTGATCGCCGGCAGCAGGAATGTAAGAATACTGAGCATTATAACCGGCTTCTTGGCTTCTTTGATCATTTTAAAATCAGCTTCCATACCAGCCTGCGCCATCAGGAAAACCAATCCCAGGGAACCTAAAGATCCGATAAACGTGGAAAAATAATTTCCGATCGCTTTGGGATCCCCCCCGAGAAAGGCAGCAGATCTTGTAATAATTCCAATCAGGTCAATTCCATTTGGACCAACGATCATTCCGACGATCAGGAGCGCAATCACTCCGGGAACTTTGATTTTTCTGAATGCCAATGGGGCGAGTCCCATAATGGCAATGAATGAAATGAAGAGGAGTAAAAAAGTATCGTTGTTCATGGTGCATACCTCCTGAAAGTTAAAATTCAACGCAATGTAACATATGAAAAGGAGGTTTGCAAGCGAAAAAGAAAAAAAAGTGAAAAAAATTTCTTTTGAAATTACCTCTTATGAAAGACCTCTTGCGTCTCTCATAACAGCTTTTTCCCCTCTTCAAGTAACAACCTTTGTTGAAAACAGAGCATTAAAAGAACGGAGCTTAAAAAATGCAAATCGTGCAGAAATGCCATTTTTTTTGAAAAATATCAATAATGATGACAATTTTTTTCAAAGAAACGCATTTTTTTTGATTGATTGATTTGAAAAAATTCTGAATGGTGCTATATTTATTATTCAATAATGGTGTACATGCCATTATGAATTGTAAAATGATGTTTTCAACAACTAAAGATAGGAGTTTAAAATGGGCGTACCTAAGAGAAAAGTTTCCAAGATGAAGAAACGTCAGCGCATGGCTGCAAACGCATTTGGCGGTATTCAGGCAACCTTCTGTGCTAACTGCGGCGAACCTGCTGCACCTCACAATGTTTGCAAACATTGCGGAACCTATAATAAGAAACAGGTTCTTACCACTGAGTCTAAGTAATTTTTACGGAATTTAGCGGTTATGAGGATTGCTGTTGATGCGATGGGCGGTGATTATACCCCCGGAATCATGATTGAAGCCGTTCAGATGGCTCTTGCTGAGATTCCCGATTTGGAAGTTCTCCTTGTCGGGCATAGCGGTAAACTGGCTTATTATCTTGAACGGTATCGTCTTGCTCCGTCCAAACGGTTGGAGCTGGTTCATGCTGAGACAGTTGTGGAGATGAGTGAACCTTCCACGACCTCTATCCGTGCGAAAAAAGACTCTTCGATTACTGTCTGCGCTGATTTGGTGAAAGCCGGTCGCGCAGCAGCTGTCGTATCTGTCGGTCACACCGGAGCTGCGGTTGCCGCAACAAAGGTGCGTCTCAGAACTTTGCCGGGAGTGGACCGTCCCGCTCTGGCGAGTTTGATGCCGGCAACATCTCCCACGGGGAAGTCCATTGTGGTGGATGTCGGAGCAAATACTGAATGTACTCCTGCCAATTTGGCGCAGTTTGCGATTATGGGAGAACTTTATTCTCAGCTGATGCTGAAGATTGAAAGGCCCCGTGTCGGTTTGCTTTCCGTTGGCGGTGAAGATGCAAAAGGGAACGATTTGACAAAAAATGCGTTCCAGATTCTTTCCAAAATGCCGATCAACTTTATCGGTAATGTGGAAGGACATGATATTTTTAACGGTCATTGCGATGTGATTATCTGTGATGGCTTTGTCGGAAACGTTATGTTGAAATCCTGTGAAGGGCTTGCCCGTGCAACCTTCCATTGGATGAAGCAGGCGTTCAAGAAAAATGCGGTTCGTTATGCCGGAGCTTTGCTGGCAAAAGATGCGTTCAAAGAATTGAAACAGATTTCAGATTCCGAAGAATTCGGCGGTGCTCCGCTGATGGGAATCAATGGGGTTTGTATCATCGGACATGGTGCATCTTCTCCGAAAGCTGCCAAGAATGCGATCCGTGTTGCTGATACATTCCTGAAACTCGGATTGAATGAAAAGATTATTCAGCGGGTGAATGAATGTGGAGTCAATACTCCAAACGGGGCTCTCCTTGCTGAGTCCATAGAAAAAAAGTAAACAATCATCTCTTCTGAAGGAGTTATAATAAATGGGTATTACGATTCTGGGAACCGGGAAATATGTTCCGGAAAAAATCCTTACCAATGCTGATCTGGAAAAGATGGTTGAAACAAGCGATGAATGGATCAAAACCCGTACGGGGATCCAGGAACGTCATTTGGCAGCAGCTGATGTTGCAACCAGTGATCTCGCTTATGAAGCCGCCAAACAGGCACTTGAAATGGCTGGAGTCAAACCTGAAGAATTGGATCTTATCACAGTTGCAACAGTAACTCCTGATATGGGATTTCCGAATACAGCCGCTCTCGTACAGAAAAAACTGAAGGCATCCAAATGTGTCTGTTTCGATCTTGAAGCAGCATGTTCCGGTTTGCTTTATTCTATTGAAGTTGCTCATTCTTTGCTTCTTGCAAATAAAAAATACCGTAAAGCTCTGGTAATAGGAGCTGAAAAACTTTCCTCCATCGTGGATTGGACCGACCGCGGGACCTGTGTTCTGTTCGGTGACGGTGCCGCAGCCCTGGTTCTGGAAAGTTCTGATGAAATCGAAGGCGATTTCTATATCGCTGCAAAGCTTGCTGCTGACGGAAATTATGACAATATTCTTCGTCTTCCTGCCGGTGGAAGTGCAATGCCTGCCAGCCATGAAACTGTTGACCAGCACATGCATTGTATCAAGATGGCCGGACAGGAAACATTCAAACTTGCAGTCAATGCAATGGTTTCCGCTTGCAAGGAAGTCCTTGAAATTTCCGGAGTCGCTCCTGAAAATGTTGCATGGATCATTCCGCATCAGGCAAACCACCGGATTATTTCCGCCGTTGCCCAGCGTTTGACGATTTCTGATGAACGGGTTTATTCCAATATTGAACGTTACGGCAATACCTCATCTGCCTCTATCGGAATTTGTCTGGATGAGCTGAACCGTGCCGGAAAACTGAAAAAAGGCGATGTTGTTCTTCTCACAGCATTTGGCGGTGGATTGACTTGGGGTGCTGAGCTGATCCGTTGGTAATATAAAAACATAGCATGCCGCGTTTGGCGGCACTGACAGAATTTCCCCCGCAGAATTTCCGCACAGCGCTGCCGTAATCGGCAGCGCTTTTATTTTTTACAACATAAGGAGTATAAAGTATGTGGTACTTTCTCGGCGGAATCGCACTTTTGATCTGCGGTTATTTCACTTACGGGAAATTTTTGGAACGGATTCTTGCACCCGATGATCGTCAGACACCTGCGATCAAGCATGCAGACGGAGTGGATTTCGTTCAGCTTCCCCACTGGAAAAATATGCTGATCCAGCTTTTGAACATTGCCGGAATCGGTCCGGTGATCGGCGTAATTCTTGGCATCAAATTCGGTGAAATCGTTTTTCTGATTATTCCCATTGGAAATATCATAGCCGGTGCAACACATGACTTCCTGGGCGGGATGATGTCTCTCCGCCGGAACGGGGCAAACCTGCCTGCGTTGATCCGTGAAAATCTCGGAAACAAAGTTTACTGGGCATTTTCCATATTCGTATCCTTGCTCCTGATGCTTGTTGTCGCTGTATTCATTAATATTCCGGCAAACCTGATTGACGGACTTGACGGCTCTGCGGATCTGAAACATTTCTGGTTTGCTGTCGTTGCGATTTTTATTTATTACATTGTTGCAACACTTTTCCCGGTTGATAAAATCATCGGAAAAATCTATCCTCTGTTCGGCTTGATGCTTTTGGCGGGAACGTTTGCGATTTTCGGAGCGATTGTTTGGGCTGGATTCAAAGATCCTTCTCTTCTGACAGAAACAGCATCCTTCAAGAGCAAGATGTGGACATCAGCCAACAACCATCCGATTCTTCCTTTACTGTTTGTCACGATTGCATGCGGAATTATTTCCGGATTCCACGCAACCCAATCTCCGATTATTGCCCGTTCCATGCGCAGTGAACGTCAAGCATGCAGTTCATTTTATGGAATGATGATCATGGAAGGGATTATTGCTATGGTCTGGGCAGCCGCCGGACTTGCAATTTACAATCTTTTCCCGGAATATATGAACGTGGTTCCTGCAAAAGTTCTTGGATATACGACCACTCATTTTCTTGGTAAGTGGGGCGGTGCGATTACAGTGATTGCAGTGATTATTCTGGCGATTACATCCGGAGATACAGCAATGCGCAGTTTACGTTTGAGCTTTGCGGAAATTTTCAAGATTTCCCAGGTGAAGTTCTTGAACCGTATCTTGCTTGTGATTCCTCTGATCGCTGTTGTGACAGGTCTTCTCATCTGGTCAAATTCAGATGTCAAGTCATTCAACAATCTCTGGAATTATTTTGCATGGAGCAACCAGGTTCTGGCGGCGTGTACGCTTTTTGCCGCGACAGTCTGGCTCAGAAATAATAACAAGCCGTGGTGGATTGCAGCTCTTCCGGCTGTCTTTATGACCTTTATTGTTGCAACGTACATACTCTGGATTTCTCCGGCTCACGGCGGTCCTGTCGGATTCGGATTGAAGCTGGAAACAGCATACTTCTTCGGTGCATCAATAGCATTGCTTTTACTTGCAAAGATTTTTGTTTCCGCTCCCAAAGAAGCGGATAAAGAATAATGGGCAATCCCTCTGAAACGATTCAATGGAAGAAGCACGTCCCTTTGCTGGGCGTGCTTCTTTTGCTGTTTTCTGCGGGCCCCTATGTCAATCGTCTGCCGTGGTTTGATGAATCTCTGACCATGGATTGGCTTCTTTTTCCTTTTTATCAGATACCGTTCCGCTATACGATACCCAATAACCATATTTTTTATACAGTCTGTCTGAGCTTGTGGAACAGTCTGCTGAATGTTCTTAATTTGCATAATTTTTATTTCATGCGGATTCTGTCTTTGCTGTTCGGTGCGTGTGCAGTCTGGCTGATTGCCCGGCGGCTCAACAGGGCAGGGGGGATTTTTGCTGCATTGCCGGTTCTGCTTCTTTTTGCGGCAAGCGGGCCGATGATTCTGTTTTCCACGGCATTACGCGGTTATATGCCTTCGATGCTTTTTGTTTTTGCAGCATTTCTTTCCGCTGAATCATGGATGAAACAGAAAAAACGGAAAGACTTGCTTTTTTATTTTGTGTTCTGTTATCTTTCTGTTTTAACAATTCCCACAAATATTTTAAGTCTTGGTGCCGGACTTTTATTTTTATTGCCGATTGGATTCCGGAGCCGGAATGAATTTTTCCGTCTGTTCCGTTTGGGGATTCTCGCATTGGCGGCAATGTTGTGCGCTTATCTTCCGATATGGCAAAAGTTCCTGAATGTAGCCAGAATCAAAGAAGGATGGTATTCGTATCCGGATTTTCTGTGGAATTATTATGGAACCTTTCTTTTTGTATTTTTCCCCTTGCTTGTTTTTTGTATGATTGGTATTTTCCGTCTTCCATTGAAAAAATATTTGAAATGGCGTATGATCTGTTTTGCCGGAATTCTTGTTCTTCCGATGCTGCTTGGTTTTCTGTTTCAGACAGCTCCGTTTCCCAGGGTTTTCTTTCCGCTTACCGGTTTGTTTGTATTGATATTGAGTTATACGATGTCCGGTTATCTCAGAAGACGGAAAGGCGTTTTACAGAAACTTCCGTTGCTGGTGTCTGTGATCTGGATGCTGGCTATGCCGCATTTGACACCTCTGGCATCCGTGAAAATGTTTCAAGCGCATTATAAAGATGATTTGCTTTTGCCGTATCCGATATCAGTTTCTTTCCGTCCGCACAAAGTGATGCAGCTGATTGAGTCGGGGTATGTTCAGGGGCGTATGCCGCATCTGTATGTTGATTTTGATGCGGATCCTCCATCTATCAGTTTTCTGCTGTTGAGAAGCAATGTTCCTTTTGAAGTTTTGTTGAGAGATCATCCCCGGAAAGGACCTGTGCAGAATTTGCCGCCCGGAACATGGATTGTTTGCCGGGATGAAGAGAATTTCAACAAAGTCAGAAAGCGTTTTCAACTGCAGGAAAACTACCGGATGCTGGAAGAAACCTCCGGGCTTTATCAAAAGATTTACGTTCCGGAATGATTGAGTTTGAACGATGGAAGAATAATGAGCGATTTCAGGATGAATTTGAGTATCGTTCTTCCTTTTTTTGTACAAAGCAGACTTAAAAACAGGCCGATCGGCATAGAGATAACACTGCTCCAGGCAGCTCCTGCTACCCCCATCTTCGGAATCAGATAACAGTTCCCGAAAAGATTGAGCACAGCCCCCATTCCATTGGAGATAGCGAGCAGAAGCAGTTTGTTTTCAAACGTACAATGCCAGAAAAATGCATTCAGAATTCCGGTACAGGGCAGCGAGCAGACAAATATGGAAAAAATGGCTGCAGCTGTAATGAATTCTTCTCCGTAGAGAAATTTGAAGAGATGCGGTGCAATAAGCCAGAAAAGAGGAAAACATGGGATCATGAACCAGAAAAGCATAAAATAGAAACGGTGCAGCTGTTTTTTATATTCCAGTTCAGAAACTTTCATGGCAGAAGATACAGCTGTACTGAATATCGTGGCAAGCAATCCGTAGAATAGAGCCAGATTCAAGTGAAATCTGGTTGCCAATGAATAAAAACCGACATCTTTGAATCCATTAAAATGCTCCAGCATCAGAATATCTGTTCTGCTGTAAATTGTTGAAAAAATTCCGGAAAGTGATAACGGAACAGCAGGAAGAAGGAGTGCGAAAACTTCTTTGAATCTGAAGGTCCATTCCCGGAAAGAATTTCCAAGTTTCCGGTAGAAAAACAGGAGCGGCAGATGATGGGATATATTCACAACCGCTTCCGCTGCAGCGTAAGCTGTCAGCGGCCAGTCAAAGATGACGGCACAAACACGTACCGCGTTATAAATCAGACAGGCTGTGATTTGTGAAAATGCTTCATATTCATTTTTTACGATTGCGGCGAAATATGGCACTATTGCGGTTGAAAAGATGGTACAGTAACCGACCATCAAAATCAGGATCAGCTTTATAACTTCCTCCGATTGTCCGGAGAATGCCAATGCGGTTCCTGCAATAAGATACATTATCCCGCATTGTATCACTTTGAACATGGCAAAATTTCCAAGCACCCTGTTTTTATTTTCCGGATGGCATACCAGGTCCCGCTGAATGATGCTGGTGACACCTAGATCCAGAATAATTGCAAACATGCTGATCCATGCCATAGCGTAACTGAGCACACCAAGTCTTTCCGGTCCCAGTTTTCTCGTTACAAAAATTCCGACGGTAAATGCAGTGATGATCCATGAGCATCTTGCAGCAAACATCCAAACCGTATTCATGCTGTATTGCCAGACGGTTTTATTGCCGCGCCATTCTGAAACAATTTTTTTGATTTTCTGCATAATTTTTCCGGAACCTGTTTTTCGTATTTTTTTTCCGATGTAATCCAGTAATTTACGCCTTAAGTAAGAGTTTTGCAAGCTCTTATATAAAAAAGTTTGAGATAATCATGTCTTTTTCTTTTATTTTAACTTGAAATTTACCGGAAATGCAAGTAAGTTACCAAGGAAATTTTTAACTGTAATATTGGGAAACAGGATGATCAAATGACACTTGAAGAAATAAAGACACATTCCGCCGAAACGGAAAAACGGATGGAGACTCTGAAGGGGTTTCTGAAAATTGATGAGCACCGTGAAAAAATAGCGGAACTGGAAGAAATTATGGCGAAGCCTGATTTCTGGGATAATAAAGACGAAGCTCAGAATACCGTTCAGAAGCTCAGCGCAGAAAAAAGTGCTGTGGAACCTTTCCTGCAGCTTCAGAAAGAAGTGGAAGATTTTGCGGCTCTCGCAGAACTCGCAGCAGAAGATGAGTCATTCCTTGAAGAAGCCGATACCCTCTGGGCTGCTCTTGAAAAATCTCTTGATAAAACAGAACTCGTCAGCTTCCTTTCCGGAAAGTTCGACCGCATGAACTGTTTCTTCTTTATTCATGCCGGTGCAGGCGGAACAGAATCCTGTGACTGGGCAAGTATCCTGCTGCGTATGTACCGCAGATGGTTTGAACGCAGAGGCTGGAAAGATGAAGTCATTGATATGCAGCCCGGCGATGAAGCCGGTATCAAGAGCGCAACCTTAAAAGTAACGGGAGAATTTGCATACGGATATCTGAAGAGTGAACGCGGCGTTCATCGTCTCGTCCGTATTTCTCCTTTCGATTCCAACGCAAGACGTCATACATCTTTTGCTTCTGCCGATGCATTCCCCGAACTGGAAGAAGATCTCGATGTCGTCATTGACGAAAAAGATTTGAGAATTGATACCTACCGTTCCAGCGGTGCCGGCGGTCAGTATGTCAACAGAACCGACTCAGCTGTCCGTATTACACACATCCCGACAGGTATTGTTGTTGCCTGCCAGATGGAACGTTCCCAGCATAAAAACCGTGCAATGGCATTCAAGATGCTGCAGGCTCGTTTGTATGAATTGCAGGAAGAAAAACGCAAGCAGGAAGCTGCCAATATTGCCGGAGCAAAATCTGAAATCGCATGGGGAAGTCAAATCCGTTCCTATGTTCTTCAGCCGTATCAGATGGTCAAAGATACCAGAACCGGCTACGAAACAGGGGATACCGGAAGTGTACTTGATGGCGATCTTGACGCATTTGTGGAGGCATATCTCAAATGGCAGCAGTAATGCTTGCAGCTGTTGATATCGGAAACGTCTGTATTCAGCTGCAAGTGGAAAAATCCAACAGGGCATTCGGTTATTCCGGAGAACTGCCTGTTGCTTTCACGACTCTTACAGAACAGTATGAAACAGGTAAAATCGGGACTGTGGAGTTTCTGAAAAAAATGTCTGCAGTTACCGGGTTGAGTGAAGCGGCAGCAAAACTCGCCTGGGAGTTGAAACTTGGTTCTGAAATGCCCGGAATGGCAGATGCAATCCGTGATTTTGCGGCAAAAGGTGTTGAGTTCGTTTTCCTTTCCGATATCGGCGAGCTGCATTTGACAGCAGTCCGGCGCAATGTTTCTTTTGTCAATTTTTTCAAAGGCGGGATTTTCAGTTTTGAAGCCGGAGTCTGCAAACCGGATCACCGTATTTTCCGGACCTTTGAGGATACTTATGGAAAGCCGGCAGTTTTCTTTGATGATTTGGAAAAAAATATCAAGAGTGCTTCGGAATTCGGATGGAATGCTGTTCAGTTCACAGGAGCTGACATGTTCCGTGAAACAATGAATCAGCTCCTTTCCGGAAATCATTGAATATCCGTTCATGTCCAACGGCTCAGTTTGTAATCCAAACGTTCTTTCAATTGATTGAATTGCGCATTGGGCATGGAGAGCATTTCTTTGATATCGTCATCCGGGACACCGGCCCGGAACAGTTTCAGCAGCCGGAATTCTTCCGTGTCAAGAGTCAGTAATCTGGAATCCGTGAGTTGACGGTTTTTATATCCGAACAGTTTTGCCAGCTGTTTACCGATTCGTTTATGGATTGCCTGACGGGTGACTCCTTCATTTCTGGCGATTTCTGCAAAACTTTTAGCCCCCATTAATTTCGCTGAAAGAATTTTTCCCAGTTTTCTGTCTTTTCCGATCCTGAGCAGAAAGGCTGAAAGTGCAACAACTTCATCACGGGTATACGTCCGGTTATCTGAAATATCAACAGGCAGAACATTTTCAGGTGCTGCATTACAGTTATCTACATATTCGGATGCATGATACCATTTGCTGTCCTGCTGCCGGACTTTTTTATTATCCTCAGCACAAAATCTGCAGGATTCACTGTAAATACAATCTTCACATTTTTCCAGAACAATGCCTGTTCCAAAACATTCCAAAGATGTTTCATCTGTGATTTTCTCCATTTTTCCCCCCTTCATTTTTCTCAAATTGAAATCTTGTGTTGATCATAGCGGATACAGCTTCTTCAACCTGCGGACGCCAGAAGAACATTTTTGACCGATGGCTTCCAACAGGATTTTTTATAGGAACAAATATCCCCTTTTGAATCATTTTTGATACAACATTTTTACTCCACGGTAAAACTTCCTGCAATTCAGTCCGTGACAGGAATAAATCTTTCATTTCATATCCTTTCCGATTTTTATGAAACAGATCATTCTGTTTCTATCAGAAAAGAAAAAACTTGTCAACCGCTCTTGGATTATTTTTGTATTATAATGCGTTGATTTGTAATATCAAGTGTATTTTATATAAAAATATTAAAAATGTTCTAAAAAAATACTAAAAAGGACGAAAAGTGTATAAAAAGGGACAGATCGTCATGACTGAACGTTTTATTCCAATTGCCGGCTGATAAATCTTTCTTCCATTATATTTGGCTCTGTTCCCCATAAGCGTTGGTAAATCCTTTTTAAGATGGCATTTTGATTTTTGTATTGCAAAAATCGGAATGCCGCAAAAAGGTTTGAAAAAGGATGATGGGGTTCGGGGAAGAAGGGAAAAAATTTCCTTAAAATTTTTTCTCTTCTTCCCCGATCACAAATCAACCTTTATTTATAGGGAGAGCATATTGAAAAGAGCATTCAGAGGACAAAAAGATGATGTGAGATGCGAAGATATTCGTCTTTATAAATCACCCGGAATCAGGAGCAAAACAATCAACGGGTCTGCAGCAAAGCTTCTGCCAGGGGAAGATCGGCTGGCCGCGTGATTTTGAGATTGATTTCTTCCGGATGAACGGGAACTGCCCGGATTCCGCAGAACTGTTCCACTGCAGCAGTATCATCTGTAAAAGAAAGATTCTGAACAACCGTTTCCCGGAGTGCGTGGCGCAGCAGTTCTGTCCGGAATGTTTGCGGCGTTTCAATTTCCCATATAAATTCTCTGTTAATTTTTCCGGCAGAGAGGAGACCGGATTCATCAATCATTTTCAGGGTGCTGTTTACGGGGCGCGCAGCGGCGGCGGCAGAATGTTCTTTTGCGGCTTCGTAGACAGCTTTGATTGTACAAGACCGGATCAAAGGTCTTGCTGCATCATGAACCGCTGTCCACCCGCTGTCTGAAGGAATTGCTTCTATTGCATTGAGGACAGAACGTGTGCGGTCAGCTCCTCCGTTGACAACAGTTATACTGTTTCCCGGAATATACTTTTCCATAAGTTCCAATAATTCTTCTTTCTGGTCTTTATGAACCGGAATTATAATATATTGATCCTCACAAAAAATCCGGAACTGCTCTACAGCATGGAGAAATACCGGTTTTCCGTTCAGAATTTGAAAAAGCTTATTTCCCTGTCCGTAACGGGAGGATGAACCGCCTGCCGGAATGATTGCTGAATATTTCATTTCTATCGTTCCTGAAAAGAAAAAGCCGCGAATATTTTTTTATCCGCGGCAAAAGATTTTGCTTGAACCTCCCGGTTGAAAGGGAGGCTGCATTTGTTTTTCAGTATCCTGCCGGATTAAGCTGCCGGCGGAGTTGCATCAACAAACGGGTCGTCTGCAGGAGCCGCAGGAGTTTCCGGGATGGCCGGAGCAGCAGGAGCTGTGGTATCTGCAGCAGGCGCTGCAGGCTTCTGTTCATCAAGCGGAGCAGGTTCGGTCAAATCCGTCGGCTGGACCGCAGGTGTATTGGCAGGTGCTGTTGCGGGTGCGACAGCATCTTTCACAGCAGGTTTTGCCGCATTCTTTGCAGAAGATTTTCTTCTGGGAGGAAGTTTCAGCTTCTGGTTGGGCTGGATTGCCTTGCTCAAAGGAAGGTTGTTATACTCTGCAATATCAGCTGCCCGGAGACCGAATTTGGATGCGATTTTGCTGAAAGAATCATTCTTCTTGACGATATAGATTCCATCTGCCGGGATCGGAGCATAGGATTTTTTCACTTTTACAGAGTTCTTCCTCACAACAGGTTTTGTGATTTTCTTGCCTGTTGCAGGAATTACGATTTTCATTCCGGGGCGGATTTTTTTGGCTGGAATGGCATTGTATGCTTCAAGATCCCTCATCGAAACACCAAATTTTCTTGCAATTCCCCAATATGTGTCATTTTTCTTGACAACATATTCGATATCGTTTGCCCGGTGCGGAATCTTTATGGCGGGAGCTGCATCACCCTTCTGTGGGGCTTTGACAACCGGAGCCGGTACCGGTTTTGCAGGGACTTCAACGACCGGCGGTTCAACGACAACGGGTGTTTCAACAGCGGGTGTATCAACAACGACAGGTGTTTCAACAGCCGGAGTATTTGTGGCAGGAGCAGTTTCCGGAACCAGGGCAGGCGGATTCTGTGTTTCTGTAAATTCAGCAGGTTTTACTGTCTGACGGGGAATTCTTGCCCCTCTCGGCATGGGTTCATCTTCTTGTACACCTGTACATCCACCCAGCATGACTGCTCCGCCAATAACAAGGTGCAGTGCCGCAATAGATGTACAAACAGCAATCATCTTACGTTTCATGTGTTGACCTCCGGTTTCATTTTTTATTTTTTATTTTGTTGTGTTATATTTTACGGTAACAATACATTCTTTTAGCATAAATGCAAATGCATTTTCTAAAAAAAATGTTTTTTTTCGGGGATTTTTTCAGATATGGAAATCAGGGAAAAAATCCCCGGAAAAATTTATGCCGGAATTATTTCAATCCCGCACAGAATTCAGCCATTCTGCTGCATGCTTCGCGGATTACTGCATCGGAACATGCGTAGGAAATACGGACACTCTGGCTGTCACCGAATGCATCTCCGGGAACTGCTGCAACTTTCTTTTCGTCAAGAAGTCTTGTAACGAAATCGGTTGCACCAAGTCCGAAAGAAGAAACGTTGAAGAAGAGATAGAACGCACCCTGGGGACGGATCGTTTTGATTCCGGGAATAGCAGAGACAAGATCATAGACCAAGTCTCTGCGTGCGGCAAAAGCCTTTCTCATTTCTTCAACAGGTTCCTGAGGACCTGTCAATGCGGCAATTGCACCATACTGTGCAAAGCTTGTCGGATTGGAGGTGGAGTGGCTCTGGAAAGCTGCAATCCGTTTTGCAAGCCACATGGGAGCTGCAAGATAACCGAGTCTCCAGCCGGGCATGGAATATGCTTTGCTGAAACCGTTGATTGTGATGGTCTGTTCCGCCATTTCGGGGGAAAGAGATGCAATACTGCAATGGGGATATTCTGCATCGTAGACCAATTTTTCATAGATTTCATCGGACATGACCATGAAGTTGTATTTCAATGCAAGGGCTGCAATTCCTTCAATGGTTTTTCTGCTGTACACAGCACCGGTCGGGTTGGACGGTGTGTTCAGAATCAGAAGTTTTGTCCGGGGGGTGATTGTCGCTTCGAGTTCTGCAAGATCAACTTCAAAATTATTTTCAGCTTTTGTATTGAGGATCACACTGGTTGCTCCGGCAGCTTTGACCATTTCGGGATAGCTGAGCCAGAACGGAGCGGGGATGATTACTTCATCGCCGGGGCCGCAAAGAGCTGCAATTGCGGCAAAACCGCTGAATTTTGCGCCGGGAGAAACAATGATCTGTGCAGGATCGCACTTGATTCCATTGTCGGCTGCAAATTTGTCAACGATTGCTTTTCTGAGTTCCATAATACCGGAGGAAGCTGTATATTTTGTTTTTCCGTCGGTAAGAGCTTTGATCGCTGCTTCTTTGATGTGTTCGGGAGTATCAAAGTCCGGCTGTCCGGCTCCCATAGCACATACGTTTTCGCCTGCGGCTTTCAGAGCATCTGCTTTTGCTGTGATTGCCAATGTCTGTGACGGCTGAAGATAAGCCATCGTTCCCTGTGTTTCTTTGAGATCTTTCATTCTTCAGAATCCTCAATTCCCGTCCTTATACGGGCTCTAACTCGGATCCGGACTCGATGTCACTTCCGCTGCCGGGCCAATCCCGGTGCCGCAAAGGATTTATCCGTCCAGTGATCCGGATTTTTTTCTCTCTATGAGGCAATTTCAAAAGTCTTCAAAAATGTCTGAAAATTCTTGCCGTGATCTGAAAATGGAACGTTTTCGGTGGTTACTCTTTGAGTAGCCACGCTCAAACTACCATTTCCATTTCATCAGCAATCTCTTTTCAGCCAAATTTTGCCGGACTATTGAAATTACCTCTTTATTTCAATGAATCTTCGATGATGGACCCGAGATCATTTTCATCGATCCTGATCACTGAAGACTCCCTTTCATAACTTGTTTTACTGTCAGAGGCATGGGCACTGTTGACCATGACATCTGTTCCGAATTCCCGCCGGACTGTTCCTTCCGGAGCCTTTGTCGGATCGGTAGGTCCGAGAACTTCCCGGATTTTGCGGATTGCATCCGGTCCTTCATAAACAAGAGCCATGCACTTGACCAGTCCGGGAGCATTCAGTTCTGATTCCGGACACTGATCCGGTCTTCTGCCGGACATAAAACCGACAATCCTGTTGAACTGATCATCTGCAAAATCTGTTCCGATCGTTTTTTTCAGGACCTCTGCACTGGCTTCCGGAAGCTCAATTCCGAAATGTTCTTCCAGAAGTTCCTGGGCTTCTTCTCCGATTTTTCCGCCCAGCTTTTGACGGAGAGCCTCTTTTACCGGTCCGTAGAACTCCAAAGCCTGAGCAACGCTCATCCGGTAAACTTTGCAGCCCATGATCCGGAGACTTGTTCTGCTGAACATATCAATGATTCCGCCGGGACGCACGCTGGGACGGTTCCAGTTATCGGGTTTTATGATTGCAAGGGTGCGTTCTGCTCCCGGAACAGATTCAATTGTTCCTTCAACAATATTCGGCTGACCTTTCAAAAATTTTGCAAGGATTGCAAGCCGTTCTCTGGCACCTTCGGCATCCGGCGGCGTAAATACTGCCGGTTCAAAATATTGAAGAGAACCATCCCGGTTATAGACAAGATCGCAATAGGTATCGCGGATTGTTTCTCCGGCAAGGGACCCCCGGTGATTTTTGCTTGTGGGAAGACCTCCAACCACACTGTAAAGTCTGCGGCAGGCATCTTCTCCGCGGAAGATCAAAAGCATCAACCGGGCTTTTTTCCCATCGGGCAGGGGGGTGAAGTTATCCATAACGTAATCGGAGAACATTTTGGCAGTAACCTCGTCTGTTTTCCCTATTTGACGGCGGATGGAATCTGCAAAGGCCGCACAAGTTTCATAATCCGGGGTAATGATCTGGGCTCCGGCCAGTTCAAGTCCGGTTCTGAAAAGCAGGCGTGTAATGATCCCGCCGGTACGCGATTTCCTCAATGAATAGGGGGTAATCAGCACATACGAAAGTTCGGATGCCATTTTTTCTCCTTTCCGGTTAAAATTATGATTTTTTTCTTTCTTCTTGAAAACTGCAGTAATTTACCATTCTTTTATGTAAGAATCAAATGGATTTTTGAAAAAAAAATCATTTTTTTATGATGTTTTTTATACGGTCAGAAATAATGAAGCTCTTGTAAGATAATATCCGTGAAATAACAGCAGAATATCTGTCGGCAGATTACTTTTTTTTCTTTGCTTCTCTTGTCAGCCAGCCGGATTGCTGAATTGTTATCAGAGCGTACGGCGCAATCCAGAAAAGTGCAAAAAAGTTGAACAGTCCGTAAACGTATGACCAGAGTGATTCATTTTTGCTGTAACGGCAGGCATAGAAAAATGCCGGAATTGTAGACCATAACATGATGACCGTGATAACACTGTAAAAAAATGCGAGTGCATCTTGAACAATGCAGTACGCTGCTGTTACAATAAAAATCATGGGAGTGAACATCCAGACAAATTGCATTATCAGGTTGATCTGGAGTCCAATCCAGTTCCATGTGAATTTTTTGAATGCAAATGTCATCATTGAAAAATTTTCCCGGAAATTGGATCTTGCCCAGCGGATAAACATCCGGCACAGTTCTGTGTAGGTGACAGGAACCTTGGTGAACGCGACTGAATTCCTTTGATAGACGACATCGTAACCGTTTTTCAAAATAAGGTTGGAGATGCCTCTGTCCTCTCCGATATTGGCTGGTTTTCCCAGAAATTTTTCATCGACCCAGCCGGGGAGCAAAGGCAGAAGAAAATCTCTGCGGTATGCACTGAGTGCTCCGGGGGTGCAGAATACTGTTCTGATTCTGCTCTGGGCTGATCTGGTGAATTCAAAACCGAAAACAAAACTGACATCCAGCATGTGCGGAATCAATCCGTCATTCAAATTCAAAACACGGATATTTCCAGCGACACCGCCAATTTTCTGGTCTGTAACAAACGGTGAAACCAGATTTCTCAATGTCTCCGGAAGCAGCTCTGAATCACTGTCAACCGTTACAAAAATTTCAGCATCTGAATAAAGCACACCCTGGTATATTGCGTTCCGTTTTCCTTTGTTTTCCGGAAGATTAATTACTTGTATTTTTCCGTTGGAATCTGCAGCAGCCTTATTCATCCATTCCAGAGTATCATCTGTACTGCCGTCATTAACTGTAACAACTTCAAATTTTTCTGCCGGATAATCACTTTTCAGAATACTCATAAGTGAGGGATATACCTGTTTTCCCTCATTGAATGCCGGAACAATGACTACACATGCCGGAAGTTTTTCATCCGGTTCCGGTTCATAGTTTTTGTAACGCAGCGTCAGATATGCCTGCCAGAGTGTATAGAGAATGTTTGCGCCAAGAACAATAAAACCGGCGAAAACAATACCGAAATCCATGGAATCATGAGCAAACACCAAACCGGATCTGGCATTCTTGCTCAGGACAGCAAAAAGAAATACATAGATAACGCAGAGAAATGTCAGCAATTTGATCAAGTTCATCATCTTGATTCTTCCGGTAACACGGATGGTCCGGGCAATTGCATGTTCCAGTATTTCCCCCGCATCTTCGACCTTATTGGAGAAAATACGCCAGGAGCATCGTGTCTTCCGGACACTTCTTCCCAGTACATTATCTTTATTCTTTTTCAAGAAATTTTTCATGCGCTGAAACCATCCATGTATGTAAGACCGTCTTTCAGAATAACCTTTCGGTCTGCCGCATTTGCCACAACATCATCATGTGTCACCATGACAATCGTCATTTTTTCATCGGAATGAATTGAATGGAACAGGGAAAGAATAGATTGTCCGGTTTTGGAATCCAGGTTTCCTGTAGGTTCGTCAGCCAGAAGAATATCCGGACTGTTGATCAAAGATCTGGCAAGAGCCGCTCTCTGCTGTTCTCCTCCGGAGAGTTCATTCGGACGGTGTTTGATGCGGTCCTGCAGACCAACCCGTTCCAGCAGCATTTTTGCACGGTTTGTCAGTGTTTTTTTATCCATTGAACTGAACATGCCGGGCATCATTGTGTTTTCCAGAATACTGAGTTCCGGAAGCAGATGGAATGATTGGAATACAAAACCGATTTTCTGTCTGCGGAATGTGACAAGCCGTTCACCCGAATAGTCTGCCATGTTTTCCCCTGCCAGATTCAATACTCCGGAATCCGGTTTTGAGATGGTTCCGATAATATCAAGCAGCGTTGTTTTTCCGCTGCCGGATGCTCCAAGAAGAGCAACCCATTCCCCTTTTTCCACATCAATGGATGCTCCACGCAGAACTGCAATGGAATTCTTCCCGATATGAAAAGTTTTGTGGATATCAACAGCATTTATGAAATGTTTCATGATTCAGCCTCATTCGCTTCTCAGTGCTCTGGCAGGATCCAGACTTGCCGCACGGATCGCCGGAATCAAACCGCCAAGTGTACAAAGCACAATCGCTATAATTGAGATAATAACCACATCTGACGGAACAATGTGGGCTGGAAGTTCTGTGAATACATAGATTTCTTTCGGAAATATTTCCTGCCCGGTAACAACTCTCAAAATTTCCAGAACCTGCATTCTGAATTCAATGAACAGCCAGCCGAGAATCAAACCGCAGACAGTTCCGAGGACACCCACAAAAAATCCCTGAAAAAGAAAAATCCGCATAACAGTTCCGGAACTTGCTCCCACTGCTTTCAGCAAACCGATTTCACGGGTCTTCTGTATCACCGTGGTAATCAATGTGTTCGTTATACTGAATGCTGCAACAAGAACAATGAAAACCAGCAGGAACAGCAGCATATTCTTTTCTACAGCCAAAACCCCAAGCAACCGCTGATTCATCTGCTGCCAGGAGGCAACATTCAAAGTCGGAAGCTGATTGGAAAGATTCATCATAAAGTCATTCATATCATAAGGATCCGCTGTCCAGATGAGAATATTTGTTGCGCTGCCGTAGGGCATTTCATAAAGTTCCGCCGCATCATCCAGCCCGATAAAAAGAATGTTCTTGTCGAAATCATATTTATCGAAGGAGAAGATCCCTGTAACAGTGAATTCTCTTGGAAGATATGCTCCTTTTACAGCTTCATATTTTCCGTCAGAAGTCGTTTTTACCATTTTGGAAAGTTTTACCGGTGAATGAACCAGCAGTTTGTCTCCGATTTGAAGATTAAGCTCTCTTGCTGTGACATAACTGACGATGATTTCATCTGCTTCCAGAGAGAATTTTCCGAACCTGATGGCTCCCTTTACGTCAAAATTGGACATTGCTTTATCCGCAGGATTGAGAGCTATCATCTGTTTGGGAATAAAGTTGTTCCCGCGCTGCAGAAGGATCGGCCCCATGATAGTGGAAATTGCACTTCCCTTCATGCGTTTTACCGCATCAATGACATGCTGGGGATTCGGAATGTAATTTCCGTATGCCGGAGTAACCTGTGCATGAGAGGTCGTATCAATCAGTTTTTCCTTCATTTTATCAGAAAAACCGGTCATGACCGCGAGCACCACCATGAGGACAGCCACGCCGAGCGCAACTCCTATAACGGAGATCAATGTAATAACCGAAACAGCGTTCCGTTTCGGTTTGAAATATTTCCAGGCAAGAAAAAAATCTGCACGCATAAATTAATGTTTCCCAAGTTCTTTTGAACGTTCAGCAGCCTTGATGACCGCTTTGGCAACACAGGCGGAAAATCCATTTTCGGCAAGCGCCATGCATCCGCGGGATGTTGTTCCTCCGGGAGAAATGACATCATCTCTCAAAGCTCCCAGCGGACGTTCACTTTCCATTGCCAGTTTTGCAGCACCGTAAACAGTTTGAGCAGCCAGTTCCACTGCGGCCGCACGCGGCAGTCCGGCATAAACTCCTCCGTCTGCCAGTGCCATTATGAATTCCAGAACAAATGCAGGTCCGCTGCCGCTGAGTCCGGTGACTGCATCCAGCAATGATTCTGTTAAAACTTGAACTTTTCCGACTGATTGAAAAATCTGACGGGCTGTTTCTATATCTTTTTCTGATAATCCGGCAGCCGGGGCAAGACAGCTCATTCCTTCTCCGACAAGTGCCGGAGTGTTCGGCATAATCCGTACAATCCGTTTGGTTCCTGTCAATTCAGAAAGTTTTTCAATTGTTACTCCGGCAACGATTGAAAGAACAAGTTTATCGCCAATCAGCGGAGGAAGTTCCTGAACTGCTTCTGCCAGATGCTGGGGTTTGACTGCAAGAAGAACAATCTCTGCATCAAGGGCTTCTTTCAGCTCACCGTAAACTTTTCCTCCGCAGCATTTTTGAAAATGAACCGCCGCTGCGGCAGAAGGATCATACGCTTTTATTTCAAATCCGGCATTCTGTCTGACAAGACCTGCAGCAATAGCTGCTGCCATTTTTCCTGCACCGATAAAACAGATGGACTGCATTTTATATCTCCTGTATTTTCAGCCGCCCTTTTTGTTGGCGGCGCAAATAGACGTAACGTTAAATATAGCACATCTTTATGAAATAACAAGTCCTTTTATACAGGAATCTTCAAGTCAGAATAAAAAAAACTGCAAATATTGAATGGAATCCATACTTGAGGCAATTTCAAAAGTCTTCAAAAATGTCTGAAAATTCTTGCTGTGATCAGAAAATGGAGCGTTTTCGGCTTGTCCTCCGGAGTTTTAACGAAGGAGGATGGAAAGCCACGCTCAAACTACCATTTCCATCTCATCAGCAATCTCTTTTCAGCCAAATTTTGCCGGACTTTTGAAATTACCTCATTCGTTTTAATTCAAGTTCTGTACACAAAAAAATACAGAAATAATATCTTTTCACGGCATCAGTCTGCGGATATTTTTTCAAATTTTCCTTTTGCCTGAAATGCATTTTTTTTCTCTCCGGCAAGGATTCCTTCCACATAAAAATCCTCTCCGGAAAGTTTTCCGCTGCAAAGCAGATGTTCTCCGAATCCTGTTGTATGATTGAAATTGATCTGGATTTCTTTCATCCGGACAGGTGTCTGCATTTTTTCTCCCAGCCAGTCTTCTGTAAACATTGCATAATAGGCATTGTTCAAATGACGGTTATAGTCGATAAAAGCGGAAGAAATCCTGTGGTCGACAGGCTGTTCCAAAGCTGTTTCCGGAGCGGAAAGCTTTCCCAGCGATTCCCCTTGAAAGAATGTATCACCTTCAAACTCCCATTGCGGTAATCCGGTAAGATATTTTGCCGGGGAGACCGGACGGAAATTTGATGGATTCAAAGTGAGCCACGCACTTCCAGCCCTTCCGTAAACTTTTCCGCTCTCAGCAGAGGTCAAAAGAAACTGACGGTAGGCGAACAGTCTGTCAAATCCGCTTGGATAGGTAGTGATCCTGAGCGTATCTCCATATCCGGGAAATTCATCCATTTGGAGTCTGATCCGGGAAAGAATCCAGCTCAAATCGCTTTCCCGCAGCTGTTTCAATCCCAACCCCAACAGATCGGCATGTTTTCCGGCTGCATCCTGAAGATAATTGAATACAGTCCAGCTTCTCATTTTTGCATCCGGAGAAATATCGTTGAGCTGAACTGTATAGTCTATGATGAATGGCGGATTTTTCATATTTTCCTCCGATAATGCTGCTGTAAAATCCGGTTCAGAAAGTTCCTGCACAGGCTCCGCAGCTCTGACCGCTGTCTGTACAGGAAAATTTTTCTCCGGCTTTGAGAGTTCCGGCGCGGTATTGCGCTGCGGCATCTTCCCATTTCCCCGTGATTCCCGGGATAACATTGATTTGCATTGCGCTTAATAAATCCATCATGCAGTTTCCGATTCCATTACATATCAGAATCTGAACTCCATGATGTTTCAGGAACAGGGGGATTTTTTCATTGCACACAATCTGTTCTTCCGAATGATCTGTCAGAAGAACAAATTGTGAAGCTGCTCCTAAAGTCGGGGCGAGCTGACCGTCACAGGTTGCAATAGCCGCGTTCAATGTCAGAACTCCGGATCAGAATTTTGAATTGTCTGCGAGTTTCTGAAGTTCAAGAGTCTGGCGGGCGCGTTTCAGAATGAGTTCAGTATTCATTTCTGCATCTTTTCCATCCAGTTCCATGAGGAACCAGTCAAGATACTTCGGTCCGGTGTAAGGTTCTGCAATGATTTCCCGTGCTTCTGTTTCGCCATTGATCCAGGCTGTCAGTTTGTTCTGAATGCAGTTGAATTCCAGAACGCCTTTTGTTCCCCATACGGTGAATCTCCAGTAATGAGGCATTTTGTAACCATGGGAATCGGGTTCTGCGTAGGAAACGTCGCCGAGAATACCGCATCCGTTTTCCATGACGAGCATGAATTGAGCTGCATCATTGAAACAGTCGCAGCCGGAATCAAAAGCCTGCCAGGTGCGTGCCGCTGCAAATTTTGTGATCTCCATACCGGTCATCCAGGGAATGAAATCCATTGCGTGAATAGCGATATCGTTGATGGTTCCCCCGTGCTTTCCGGGTTCAAAATACCAGCGCGGACGGGAGTTCAGAAGCAGCGGATGCTGTCCGCCGAACTGAATCTGAGTAATCGTTCCGAGTTCTCCTGCGAGAATCATTTTTCGTGCAGTTGTGAACGGATCGTAGGTACGGAGGTCCAGCATACAGCCAACAGAAAGATTTTTTTCTGCTGCGGTCTTTTCGATTTGATCCAGTTCTTCCAGAGAAGTACAAACCGGTTTGTCTGCGATCACATGTTTTCCGGCATTCAATGCTTTCAGAATGACGGTTCCGCGTTTTCCGTAATAATCTCCGGTTGCAACGATCTGGCAATCCGCTTCCTGAAGCATGGTGTCCAGTGATGTGTAAACAGAAATCTGAAGATCCTGATGTGCATCGAGAAATGCCTGAAGTGCAGCGGGTTCTTCTTCACAAATCGCTGTAACTTCCAGTTCATTGGAATCCATTGCCGCCTGAAACAGTGCATTGATATGACCGTGGCGCAATCCTGCAAATGCAATTTTTCTGCTCATAAAAAAAGTACCTTTTCTGTTTTTATTGAAAAATCTCTCTGTTATTATTTCAGTGTAATATACACTGTTTGAAAAAGTTTTCAACCGGGAGTATTGCACAGGTATATATTTTTTAACGGATTGTTCTTTACTTTTCCGCTGCCAGATAAATGATTCTGGCGGAGTCTTCTGTCTGCCTCAGACTTTTTCCGTTGATCAGAGTTCCGCTGACCAGACATCTGACGGGTGTATAACCGGACTCAAATTGTTTCTGAAGCAGCAGAACTGCCTGTCTTCCGATTTCTGCTGCATCTTCCGCAATGGAGGTCAAACCGGCTTTTTCCGCTCCGGGCCAGCTGATTCCGTCGAAGCTGATCACTCCAATATCTTCCGGTATCTTCAAACCCAGTTCTTCGCAAAGGGTATAAACCTGAGCAGCTCTGTAATCGCGCAAGGTAAAAATCGCTTCCGGACGTTTATCTGCCGGACATGAAAGCAATTCCTTCAGAGCTTTCGGTGTTTCATCCCAACTCCCGGAAACATACATATCATCCGATATCTGGAGTTTTTCTTCCGCCAGCGCACCACGGAAACCTGCCAGCAGTTCTCTGTAAAGAAAACGGTCAGCGGGACCGGTATAAACTCCGATTTTCCGGTAATTTCTCTTCAGCAGTTCCTGTCCGGCGATCCGCCCGCTGCCCCGGTAATCCACACTGGCTCCCGGATATTCTTTTTCCTCTTCCAGATTTGCGATCACAAACGGAATCCCAGCCTTTTTGATCTCTTCCAATGGAAGATCCGGCGAGCTTTCCAGAAAAATAATTCCCTGAATGTCGTCTGCATTAAACCTTTCATGAAGTTCTGAGAGATTCAAACAGGCGGGGGGCGTGGAGAGAATGATTTCTGCAAAAAGTTCATTCGCACCTGCACAGATTCCGGCAACCAGTGCCATTGCTTCGTATGCTTTTGCAGAAACCTGAATCGGCAGCCGTAAGATAATCCGTTTCAGCCGTTTTCCATTTTTCTTTTTGACACGGTAGCCGCGTTTCGGAACGTTGTAGATGATTCCTTCTCCGCTCAGAACTTTCAAAGCTCCGCGTATGATTCCGCGTCCAACCTGATATTCATCTGCAAGTTTCCGTTCGGACGGCAGAAAGGTTGTTTTATCAAAGCCGCCGGAACGGATTTTCTGCCGCAGCTGATGAATGATATTTTCGTCGGATGCTCTGCCCATGATTCGTTTCTCCGGATCAGACTCCGAGGATTCTCAATGCGTTTTCCCGTGCGACTTTCCGGAAAACTTCATCTGAGATTTTTCCGCTTTCCCGCAGTCCGGTCAGGAACGGGATCAGTTTGATATTGTTTTCAAAGGGTTCAAGACAGATATCCATACCGAAGCAGAGCCGATCCTGGAATTCGTTAATGAATTTGACTGCGTATTCCGGATCTCTGATCAGAGCGTTTGCGCCGGAATTGGCAGAAAGGTCTCCAATCAGATTCGGATATTTCCGCATCAGTTTTGCAACAGCACCTTCTTTGACTTTTCCTTTCGGATAACCTTCTCTGTCAGAGGGCTTTTCCAACTCACTGATTTCAGCCCAGAATGCGGCACTGTGTCCGAAAATTTTCAAGTTCGGATAATTCTGCAGTGTTTCAGCAAGACCGGGCAGACCGGGTTCATCGTAGATTCCGTAAACTCCGCCGATCTGATGGGTTACGTGAATGGTCATGGGCAATCCGGATTTTTCTGTTGCCCGGAAAAGATTTTTCATCATCGGGTGCGTGAAAGAATAGTTAGCCATCACTTCTCCGACACCTTTGCATCCGGCAGCTTTGTACCGTTCCAGATATTGTTCCAGCGGAGAATCCGGAGAATTGTACATGGTTCGCGGGTCAATGTTACAGAACGGAATAAATCTTCCGGGGAAACGTTCAGCAGCTTCCAGAATATCATCGTTGCTTTGAACCGTATTACATTCAGGACTGACGATCGGCAGCAGGACTCCTTTTTCCACTTCATATTTATCATAGAAACGGACCAGTGTTTCCGGCATCGCCCAGCGGCGGTCTGCCACAATATAAACCGGTTGTCTCCGGTACGCGTGAGCGTGAATATCAACAAACATTGAAAACTCCTTTCTTTTAACAGTAACCCAATGGTATGTTTTTGTAAAACATAATTCCGGAATGATTACTTTTCAAGTGAATTTATTAAAAAAAAACAAATTATTTTTCAGCCTTTTCTTGAAAAGCTGTTTTGTTGGTGATATATTTATTATACCAATGGGTTAATTGATTCCATTAACATAAAATAAAAACAGAGGAGATGCTGAGATGGGTAAACTTGCTTTGTACGGCGGAACTCCGGTGATCCGTCAGGATGAATTGCCGGAAGATCTTTTTCATTGGCCGATCGTGAATGATGCAATGCGTAAGGCTCAAACAGATGTACTGGATGCCGGAAATATGTCCGGAACCGATATTTCCCGCAAGTTTGAAGAACAGTTCGCAGAATGGCACGGTGTCAAATATGCTTTGGCTCATTGCAACGGTACCTCTTCTCTGCTGGCTGCCATGTACGGTGTCGGGCTCGGTCCCGGTGATGAAGTGATCTGTCCCTCCATCACTTACTGGGCAAGCTGTACTGCTGCTCTCGGATTGGGAGCAACCGTTGTTTTCTGTGATATCTGTGAAAAAGATCTTCAGATTGACCCGGCCAGTTTTGAAGCACGCATTACGCCCCGCACAAAAGCGGTTATCGTTGTTCATTACATGGCGCATCCGGCTGATATGGATGCAATCATGGCAATCGCCAGAAAACATGGTATCAAGGTCATCGAAGATGTTTCCCATGCTCAGGGCGGACATTATAAAGGAAAAATGCTGGGAACGATCGGGGATGTCGCAGGGATGTCTCTCATGAGCGGAAAATCCTTTGCCATCGGGGAGGGCGGTATGCTGCTCACCAATGATTTTGAAATTTACCGCAGAGCGATCCGTTTCGGTCATTATGACAGAATCAGTAAAGTTTTCTCTCCGGAAGAGTTCAAAGATACCAATGTCGTTCCTTTCGGCGGACACAAGTTCCGGATGCATCAGGTCTCTGCTGCGATCGGTCTGGAACAGCTGAAAAAGTATGAATCCGAAATTGCGGAAATTGATGCCGCAATGAAATATCTCTGGAACGGTATGAAAGATATCAAAGGTTTCCGCATGATTTATCCGGAAGATGAAGGCAGCGACAAGTCCGGCTGGTATGCAAGCCGTTTCGGTTATGATCCGGAGGCTTTTGAAGGGGTGGATAATGTCACTTTCTCCAAAGCTCTTGACAAAGAAGCTCCCGGATTCGGTACTTTCTGCAACTTCCCGCTCCACCTTTCATCGGTCTTTTACAATACGGATATTTTCGGTCACGGTTCTCCGACAGCCTCCTACTTCCTGCCACCGGGTGTTGATCCCGGAAAACTGACCGGGGAACTTCCCGTTGCAATGACCATCAACCAGCGTTTGCTTGGAGAGCCTCCATTCAAAAAGTTCTATCCCGAACTGCTTGACCGCTATATCGAAGGTGCTCATAAAGTCGCTGAAAACTATAAAGAACTTCTGGTCGAAGAGAAAGTGGAATCTCAAATCGGAAATATCGCTTTGACAAAACGGAAAAGCTGATCTGTGAAATCTGTTCTCTGCCGGAGATATTTTATCCCGGCAGAGACAAAATCAGTCCTCCGCTCACAATGAATAATAATCCCAGAATCGTCATAAAATAGCATTTTTCTTTAATAACAAATATGCTGTAAAGTGTAAACATCCCCAGTGATGTCGATGAAGCAAGTGAAAATCCGATTGAAGCAAAACCTACTTTCCCCAGAGAATCCAGTGCGTAAAACATCAGGTACATAGACATCAGATTGCAGAGAGAGACCAGAAATCCGCACAATACCAGTTTTTTGGAAAAACGCAGTTCCTTTTTCCGGACAGCATCAATGGATCGCAACGTCATCAGAATGGAACATCCGCAGTAGAGCAGGGTGGTTTTGGAGTTCCCCGGTATCGCATATTCTCTGAAACAGGGAAAGGAGACCATAGTCATCAGCGTTTGCGAAATCCCGAAACAGAGAAATGTAAGCAGTGCATAACGGAACCATTTTGTATCATTGTTTTTCTCATCTCCGCTTTTCAATTTCGGATAAGAACAGCAGAAGATTCCTGCAAAAATCGCAAAAGAACCGAAAAGCTGCAGCAGCGACGGCCATTCTCCGAAAAAGAGAATCCCCGCCAGGAACGGAACCACCATCGCCGCATTGGCAATCAGAAAAATAATCCCGTGATGTCCCCGTTTCAACGCCGCCTGAAGCAGAAGTGCTCCGCTTGTGTTGATCATCCCCGAGGGAATCATGATCAATGCTGTAAATGCCAGCCTTTGAGGCGGAACACTGTAATCGAAACAGAAAATCAGAGACAGCAGAAACGAGAAAACAACATTGCTGAACAGGTATGTAACAATATCCAGTTTATATTTCGCACAGCAGCTGTTGACAACTCCGCTCAGGCTCCAGAAAGATCCGGCTGCAACGGTTAGTAAAACTCCGGTAAGCATTGGAAAATATCAACTCCGAATCTCTTTGACTTTGATGAATTTCCAGGTGGAATCCATCACAACCGGAACGGAAATATATTTCCCTTTCCGCATGCAAGACAATTCTTCTTTTCCGCATTGAATTTGCAAGTCAGCATCGGAGCGGATCATCAGATCAACTTTGTATGCAGGCTGCGGATCGGTAATGTGATCCGTTCCAAACAATATCCGGAATGAATTTTCCCGTCCGCCATGATTGAGCAGAACAAATGTCATTCCGTCTTTCTGATCGTTATATGAAACAAGTTCCACATTTCCGGAACCTCCTTCCAGAAATGCTGACGGCTCCGGCATGATTTTTCTCAGAAGTTTTTTGCCCCATTCCATCTGTGCGGGCAGGGCGGTATCTGAATAATCTTCCATCAAGCCGCAGTTGAGAAAATATACAGAACCTTTTCCGTAACGGTTCACTGTCAGCAGCGGAATATCCAATTCATTTTTTGAGGCCGCATTGTAATAGGGGTATGGAGAATCTTTCACTTCCTCCGCGTAATCCTGCGGGAATCCGTACATTAACGGTTTTGCTCCGGAAAGTTCAAGTTCCCACAGTGTTCCGCGGACAAGTGTTCTGCCATATTTTACTTTACCGGGAAGGTAGATACAGGTATGCAATGATTTTTTTGCAGAAGAAATTCCGCAATAATCCGGCAGCGTTCCATCTTCCAGCACAGGAATATTTCCTGCAAAAAGAATCTTCCCGCCTTTGCGGACAAACTCTTTCAACAGACAATTTGTTTTTTCCGTAAGACTTTCCGCACCGGTAATGATTACTGTTTTCCCCGCAGCAAGATTCCGTTCCAGTGCAAATTCCGGAACGGTTTGGAAGGAATATCCTCCATCGAGCAGCATCCGGAACGTTCCAAGCATTGGACCATAATATTCTGAGTTGAGATTCGGGGAGGCATATTTCTGCTTTGCGGTTCCGCAGCGATAGGATTCCGGCATAAGAAACAGAAAATCATCTTTCCGGTTCAATCGGTCGGGCAGGGCGCGGTTGAACTCTTTCCAAACCCCGTTGATCACATCCATTGCATGCGCGGAACCATCCGCAAGCCGTGCATCCGGATGCATCCGGTCTCCAACACAGTATCTCTGCCTGTGGGCAAAAATTGCGGCACATTTATATTTCAGTGTCCGGTCTTCCAGATCGCAGCGGTCTCCCCAGCCGCGGGCAAAACGTTCAATGAAAATATCTCCGCCGTGTTCCAGCGAAGAGAGATAGCTGGAATAAATGGAAATCCAGGGAAAAAATGCCGGAGGATCGCAGGAGACTATTCCGGTTTCAATTCCCGGCAATGCATAAGGATATCCGGGGCCTCCAATGTGATTGAACAGGATTTCTGCATCAGGATACTTGCTCAAAATCGTTTCCCGGACTTCTGCCATAAAGTCGACAGTTCTCTGATATTGCCACGGCCCGTAAAGTTTCCAATCAGGATTATCTTTCTCATCGGGCAGGGGAAGCGGACGGTGCATTTCCTTTTCAAATGCCTCTCTGCACTTTGGACAGCAGCAGTATTGGAATGCACTCATGGTGTCAAGAAAGATTCCATCAATATCATATTTTTCAAACATTTCCATGATGACCGGGTACATATATTGATCGCGGTAATCATGAAAAACACAGATATCCGCAAAATGATCCGCCGTTACCAATGTTTTTCCGGGCGCTTTCTCCTGAAGCCAATCCGGATGGCGACGTCCCATTTCACCATCCATTCCCAAATTGAAATATGCCAAAGCACGCATATTGTACTTATGAAGAGCTTTGGTCATTTCTCCGGTCAAATCGATTTTTGTATTCGGATGCTGAATTCCCCATTTTGTCGGATGAAAACAGAGTCCTGTATGATCTTTTCCGAATATAACAGCATCTTTCATTCCGGCTTTTGCAGCAGCTTTTACGGCTCCTTCAATATCGGGATTTTTCCCGACATGAAACATCGGTCTGCTCTGCATCCCGAAACTCCATATGATTGGCTTCATTTTTGAATCCTCATTTTAGATATACATTTATGGGGATACTATACTTTGCTTTGCCGTGATTTTCAAGTTTGTAATAATAAAAGCTCTGTTTTTCACTTGGGAAAGGTAAATTTTTCTTCTGTAGAGGTAATTTCAAAAGTTTTTATTTGAGCCAATTTCAAAAGTCTTCAAAAATGTCTGAAAACTCTTACTGTGATCTGAAAATGGAGCGTTTTCGGCTTGTCATCCGGAGTTTTAACGAAGGAGGATGGAAAGCCACGCTCAAATTACCATTTTCTTCTCATCAGCAATCTCTTTTCAGCCAAATTTTTCCGGACTTTTAAAATTACCTCTTAAAATTTTTCTCATCTTCCCCGATCTCAAATCAATGTTTATTGGGAACAGACTGGAAAAATGATCACAATCGGAAGATTTTTATGGGCTTTCTGAAATATTTTTGAAAAAAAATGAAAACTATACTTGAAAAAATACTGTTTATGTGTTCTAATACTTGACGTATTATTATTTTTTATTACAGGAGGCAATTTCAAAAGTCCCGACTTTTGAAATTACCTTACAGCATAGGAACCATGTTATGGAAAATAGCGAATATATTATTGAGCTTTTGAAAGAAGCCGGACTTGTTTCAGAAGAACAGCTGGAGGCAGCGTGGCAGAAAGTTGCTGAAAGTGATGGACAGCTTGATATTCTGGATGCGCTGATCAAGCTGGAATTTCTTGATGAAGATGCTTTGACCAATCTTTTGGCCGAACAATATGGGTTGGAAGTGTTTGATCTCTCCCAATATTATATTCCGGATGAGGTAGCAGAGGCTATCCCCGTTGATTTTATCAGGCAGAATGAAGTAGTGCCGGTCAGTGCTGATGAAGATTCTGTCACTGTGGCGATGTATGACCCTGCGGATCTTGAAGCTGTTGACGCTCTCAGTTATACTCTGAAGAAAGAAATCCGGGTTGTGCTTGCGTCTAAATCCCAGGTGGTAAACGCTATCAAGAGCCGTTTTTCTTCTCTTTCAGACTCAGTAGATGCATTTTTGACCGGAGTGAATACTACCGGGATTGAGCAGATGGAACGTGTCAGCGGTTCCTCTGACGAAGGGGATTCTGCTGATGATGATGCTCCTATCATCCGTTTGGCTTCCATGATTATTATTGAAGCATTCAAGCTCCGGGCGTCAGATATTCATTTGGAACCCATGGAAAAGAGGTACCGAATCCGTTATCGTATTGACGGTGTGCTGCGGGAAGTTGAAGGACCGCCGAAGTATTTGCAGATGAACTTGACAAGCCGTTTCAAGATTATGGCGCACATGGATATTACGGAAAAGAGAATTCCTCTTGACGGACGTATTCAGGTGAAGATGGGCGGTAAAGATATTGACTTGCGTGTGTCCTCCATTCCGACGACCCATGGCGAAAGTATCGTTATGCGTATTTTGGATAAAGCAAGTATTCAGCTTGATATTCCGAAACTCGGTTTTTATCAGGATGACCAGCAGAAAATCAACCGTATCATCAACTATCCTGATGGAATTTTCCTTGTGACGGGGCCGACTGGTTCCGGTAAAACGACATCTCTTTATGCGTTTTTGAATACGATTAACAAACCGACCCGTAAGATCATTACAGTGGAAGACCCTGTGGAATATATGCTTGCCGGGATCAACCAGGTTCAGGTGAACCCTGCAGCGAAAATGACCTTTGCTGCTGCGCTGAAGGCAATGCTGCGTCAGGCGCCGAATATCATCATGGTCGGGGAAATCCGAGACTTGGAAACTGCTGAAATTGCAATTCAGGCATCGTTGACCGGACACTTGGTGTTCTCAACTCTGCATACAAATGATGCTCCCAGTGCGATTACCCGTTTGATTGATATGGGAGTTCAGCCCTTCATGGTGGCATCATCTGTCCGGGCCGCGATGGCTCAGCGTCTTGTTCGCCGTGTTTGCAAAAACTGTGCGGAACCTGTGGAAGCGACTGAGCGTGAAATCCGCAGTCTCGGATTGGATGATAACTTCCTTGCTTCGGCAACGTTGATGCAGGGTAAAGGCTGTTCTGTCTGTGGTGGAAGCGGTTATAAAGGCCGGTGCGGTATTTATGAAATCTTCCTTTTAAGTGAAGATGTTCAGGAGTTGATTTTCCGGAAATGCGAAGCTGCGGTGATCCGTGAAGCTGCCCGTAAATCCGGTATGCGGACCCTGCGCGAAGATGCTTTGAGAAAAGCTGCAAACGGAACAACAACTTTGGCGGAAGTGGTATCTACGACCATGGGCGATAAGGAATAAGAGGTAGATCATGAGTGAAGAAAATATGAAAGTGGCTTTTGATAATGAAGCAGCTCTTGTGCCGGCTGATTCCAATTTGCCGGCAGTTCAGAACGCGCATCATTTGGATTTGGAGAGTCAATCTCTGAGAGATATTATCCTCAATGCAGCTGTTTGCAGTGAGGAGGTTATGAATGATGCGATTGAAGAACATCTGCGAACCGGGCGTTCTCTTTATGATGTCGTTCTTGATTATGGATTCATTGCAGAGCAGGATTTGAATGAATTGATTGCCCAGAGTTTGGGGACTGATTTGATTGAGCTTTCTACATTGTCTCTTGACCCGGAAGTTCTGGCAATGGTTGATGGTGAAACTGCTCACATGCTTGGGATTGTGCCTGTCTCTTTTGACGGAACAACGCTTTATGTTGCGGCCCGCAATCCTTTCAATTATCAGATTGCAGATGAACTCCGTTTTCTTGTGAAGCATGATGTCAGCGTGCTTGTTGCACCTGTCAAACAGATTGATGATGCTCTTGAAAAGCATTATCAGGTGAGTCTGGAATCTGCACAGGCTCTTCTGACAACGGTCGGCTTTGATGAAACGGAAGATGTTAAAGACTTGGAGCAGGCTGCAAATGATGCGCCGATTGTGCGTTTTGTGGATGCTATTATGTATCAGGCTATCAAGGATAAAGCCTCTGACATTCACTTTGAGCCGTTTGAAAATGAATTCAAAATCCGTTATCGTGTGGACGGTGCATTGTATGAATTGGCACCGCCGCCGAAGAACCTTGCAATTCCTGTGATCAGCCGCGTGAAAATTATCAGTGAATTGAATATTGCAGAACGCCGTAAACCTCAGGACGGACGTATTCAGCTGAAAATTGCAGGGAAGCCCATTGACTTGCGTGTGTCCACTCTGCCGACTCAGTTTGGTGAATCTGTGGTTCTCCGAGTCCTTGACCGTTCTGTTGTGAACCTTGACCTTGACGTTCTCGGGATTGCAGATGCAAACCTTGAAAAAATCCGAGAACTGATTGCAATGCCCAATGGTATTTTTGTGATTACAGGTCCGACCGGTTCTGGAAAAACGACTACTCTTTATTCTGCCTTGAAAGAGATTAACAAAGTGGAAGTGAAGATTCTGACGGCAGAAGACCCTGTGGAATATGACTTGGAAGGGATCATTCAGCTTCCGATCAACGATGCTGTCGGTATGACCTTTGCGAAAGCTCTCCGAGCCTTTTTGCGTCAGGACCCCGATATCATCATGTTAGGTGAAATCCGAGACCTGGAATCCGGTGAAATGGCAATTCAGGCTGCGCTGACCGGACACCTGGTGTTTTCAACCCTGCATACAAACGATGCAGCAGGTGCTGTTACGCGATTTGTTGATATGGGAGTTGAGCCGTTCTTGATTGCCAGTGCTGTGATTGGTGTGCTTGCCCAGCGTTTGATCCGCCGTGTATGTCCGAAATGCAAGACTGCCTTTGTTCCGGAAGACAGGGATTTGGAAATGCTTGGTTTGAAACGGGAAGATATCGGTAATAACAAGTTTTACTATGGAAAAGGCTGTCCGCATTGCAATAATTCCGGTTATAAAGGAAGAAAAGCTCTTACGGAGTTGCTGCTGATGAGTCCGCAGATTGCAGAATTGGTGCTTCAGAATGCACCGACAGTTGTGATTCGTGAAAAAGCAAGAGAGTTGGGTATGTCTACCATGCGTGAAGATGGTGTAAAAGCCATTTTGAATGGTGAGACTACCATGGAAGAAGTGCTCAGATATACCTGATACAGAAAAACTGAATAATAACAGGGAGATTGTTTGATATGGGTTGTGATGTAGAAATGGTGGATTTGCTCCAGCTGGTTGTGGATGAGGGCGTAAGTGACCTTCACCTCGAAGTTGGAATTGCTCCGGTTGTGCGCCTTCATGGTGATATGACTCCTCTTGATCTGCCACCCCTGGAAAAAGCGGATACGGAGCGTTTGGTTCGTTCCATTGCCACGGAATCCCAATTGGCTGAAATAGAGGAAAACGGAGGAGCTGACTTTGGTTTTGCATTCGGTGATCAGGCACGTTTCCGTGTAAGTGCTTTCAAACAGAAAGGGGCTCTTGGTATCGTTATGCGTCAGATTCCCAGTACACTGCTCACGATGGAACAGCTGGGGCTGCCTCCGCATATCAAGCAATTGCTTTACAAACCCAGGGGATTGATTCTTGTGACAGGGCCGACCGGTTCCGGAAAAAGTACAACTCTGGCATCAATGATTGATATCATTAACAAAGAACGTGCGTGTCACGTGATTACCATTGAGGACCCCATAGAATTTTATCACAATCATCAGAAGAGTGTTGTGATTCAGCGTGAAATCGGGCGGGATGTTCCGAGCTTTGCAGAAGCTCTCCGCCGTGCGCTGCGTCAGGACCCGGATATCATTCTGGTGGGGGAAATGCGTGACGTGGAAACCATCGGTGCAGCTGTATCTGCTGCTGAAACCGGACACCTTGTGTTCGGTACTCTGCATACCACAGGAGCTGCACGAACTGTTGACCGTATTGTTGACGCATTCCCGACAGATCAGCAGGAACAGATCAGAACGCAGCTGGCCTCTTCTCTGGTTGCTGTGATTTCTCAGGTTCTGCTCCCCCGCTGTGATAAAAAAGGCCGTGTTGCTGCATTTGAAATCATGGTGGCAACTCCGTCCATTCAGGCTCTTATCCGTGACAACAAAACATTCCGTATTACATCTGATATTCAGACTGGAGCCAAATACGGTATGAATACAATGGATACCCACTTGCTCCGTCTTTACAAAGAAGGAAAAGTTTCCTATGCGGAAATGATGATGAAAGTTCAGGATGCGGAAGGTATGATTCAGAAACTTGAAATGGAAGCCGCAGAAGAAGAAAAAAACGGTAAGAAATAAGATAGAAATATAACGACAGAGAGGACTGTACTATGCCTGTTTATCAATATTCAGCGATGGACTCTTCCGGGATGGAACAGAAGGGGACCAAAGAGGCCGCAAATGAAGCCGAATTGACGGCATTCTTGAAAGAGCAGGGGATGTTCCCGACTTCAATCAAGCTTGCCCGCGGTGCAAAAACAACGAAAAAAGCCGCTGGTACTGCAGCCGCCGGAAAAAAGCCGGCAAGTAAAATGAATTTCAATATTGCTCTTGGTCCTATGGTGATCAAGACGAAACAGCTGACAGTTGTGACGCGTCAGCTGGCTATTCTTCTGAACGCAGGGCTTCCGTTGATCCGTTCTCTGAGAACACTGGAACGTCAGTCAACTGACCCCGCAATCAAGAAAGTTCTCGGTGATGTTGCAACCGGTGTGGAAGGCGGTGCAACATTTTCAGAATCTCTTTCCCAGCACCCGAAATCATTTGACAAACTGTTTTTGAACATGGTACGTGCAGGGGAAGCTTCCGGTAAATTGGAATTGATTCTTGACCGACTTGCTATGTTTATGGAAAAAGCCGCACGTATTGCGGGTAAAGTGAAATCTGCAATGGTTTATCCTATCATCGTTCTCTCCATTGCCGGCTTGATCGGGGTTGGTTTGATGGTGTTTATTGTTCCTAAATTTGAAAAGATCTTTAAAGAACTGCTTAATGGGAAGCCGCTGCCTGCGATTACAGAAGTCGTTATGCAGATTTCAAACTTTATGCAGAATAACGTTATGATTATGATCGGCGGAATAGTCGCACTTGTTGTTGGATTCAAATTAGCCTTGAAGACGAAACTCGGGAAGTACGGCTGGGATTATTTCTGCTATAACATGCCGTTGTTCGGACCGATTGTGTCCCGTTCGGCGATTTCAAAATTTGCACGAACGCTGGGAACTCTGATGGGGTCCGGTGTGCCGGTTCTGCAATCGTTGAACATTGTGAAAGAAACCTCCGGAAATCAGCTGGTTTCCGACGCGATTCAGAAAGTTCATGATGCGGTGAAAGAAGGGGAAACCATGGCAGCTCCGCTGAGTGCAACCAAGATCTTCCCTGCAATGGTGATCAGTATGATCGAAGTCGGTGAAGAAACAGGCCGTCTTCCCGACATGCTTGAAACAGTTGCAAATACTTATGATGAAGAAGTGGATAACGCTGTGGGGGCATTGACCTCCATGATCGAACCTATCATGATCGTCGGTCTGGCTGTCATCGTCGGGGGAATCGTTATCGCTCTGTTCGCACCTCTTGTGTCTATCATCGAAGGCCTTGGCGGCTGATTCCGGAATTTCCGGAAAAGGAAGATAAATGTCTTGCCGTTTGTTCAATGTAGGCAATACACATGTTCTGACTGCCGGGTTATCTTCTGATGGAACGCTTTCGGATTACCGGGTGTTTGATACGCCCGGTTTTGATCCGGAGCCTTTATTGGATGAGGAAAATGCCGTCGTTTCTGTGGTGCCTGTCTGGGAAGAGTATTTTCTCAGTAAAGGAGCTTTCGTTTTAAACCGGGAAAGCTGCAGAACGATTCTGTCTCTGCAGAAAATGGAAACGCCTGAAACCGTCGGAGCAGACAGAATAGCAAATTCCATTGCGCTGATTTCATCAGGAAAAGTTCCGGCACTTTCCATAGATTGCGGAACTGCAATCACGTTTGAATATGTGGATTCAGAAAATTTTCTGCGCGGCGGAGCCATTCTGCCCGGACGCCAGCTCTTGCGGAATGCGCTTCATGCGTATACGGCAAAACTTCCGCTGGTTCCTTTGACAGACACCATGATTCCTGTCCCCGGGAGAAATACGGTTGAAGCGATTCAGATTGGAACAGATACCGGAGCGGTAGGGGCTGTCCGGGAAATTTTGGAACAAATCCGGAAGATTGAGCCCGGTCTCCGGGTGGTTTTTTGCGGGGGCGATGCTCCGTTTTTCCGCTCTTCGTTTCCAGAAGCGGAATTTTACGGATCGGATTTTACTTTGAAAGGACTGGCATACGCACTGATGATGTGCCGGAAACTGAAATGATAGATTTGCACGTACACAGTACCGCTTCTGACGGTACTGAAACGCCGTCCCGTTTGATAGAGATGGCAAAGAATATCGGTCTTTCTGCGATTGCTTTAACGGATCATGATACGGTCAGCGGTGTTCAGGAATTTCTGGATGCAGGGCAGGGGAGCGGTGTCAAAGCAATTCCGGGGGTGGAAATCTCTTCCTGGGACCGTTCCAAAGAACTGCATATTGTCGGATTGTTTATTGATCCTCACAATGAAGCATTGGTTTCTTTTCTGGAAAAAATGCGGGAAGAACGTTTTCTCCGGAACCGTTTGATTATCCACAAGCTGAAAACTCTGGGATATTCCATTACGGACGATGAAGTGGCTGTCGTTGCGGGCGGTGAAAGCATTGGACGTCCGCATATCGCTCAAGTTCTGGTTGAAAAAGGATATTTTGAGGATATTCAGAGTGTTTTTGACACGTTGTTGAAACGCGGAAAACGCGGTTATATTGCCCGCAATCTGAAACGTCCGGCTGTGATCTGTCAGCTGATCCATGATGCCGGCGGTGCTGCAATCTGGGCGCATCCCGTCAGCGGTCAACATTCCGGCGAGCGTGCCTATGTCAAAAAAATGCTGAAAGGGCTGATTCCTGCAGGAATCGACGGTGTGGAAACTTTTTATACCACCTTCAACCGGAATCAGACAGCTCTGCTGGAGGAACTTGCTGAAACGAACAACCTTCTCAAATCCGGCGGCAGTGATTTTCATGGTTCCACCAGACCGTTTACGAAGCTGGGAACGGGTGGCGGATGTCTGGCTGTCCCGGACAGTTATCTGGAAATGATAGAAACTTTCCTCCAAAATCGGAAACAAACTTGAAACCGCTGAAAATTGTGGTATATTTCAAGTTGAACAAAATATCGGGAGATTTGAAATATGAAAAGAATCCGGATCAATGATACTGACAGAGCGGAAGTTTTGCGTTCTCTCTACGAACGCCCGCTTTGTCCCGCCGAAATCGAAAAAAATGTCTCTGTAATTGTGGACCGTGTCCGCAATGAAGGGAATGCCGCAATTTGTGAATTTCTGAAGAAATTTGACGGAGTGGAGTTCACTCCTGCTGATTTTCTTGTGTCCGAAGCTGAGTTTGCTGAAGCAGAAGCTCAAATTGATGCTGAAGCCGTGAACGCAATCAAGATGGCTTTGGAAAATATTACCGTTTTTGCCGAAGCATGTAAGCCGAAAGATCATCTGTTTTCCCCCCGTCCCGGCGTAACACTCGGAGAAAAATTCTCCCCCATGGAACGCGTCGGCTGCTATATTCCCGGAGGAACGGCTCCACTGGTTTCCACGGTTTGTCATACTGTTGCGATTGCTAAAGCCGCAGGTGTGAAAGAGATCATCGCTGCAACTCCTCCCATGAAAAACGGAAAAGTCAATCCTGCAACTCTTTATGCATTGAAAGCCGCAGGTGCAACAGAAGTCTGGAAGATGGGCGGTGCTTATGCAGTAGCGGCAATGGCATTCGGAACTGATACCGTTAAAAAGGTTGAAAAAATCGTCGGTCCCGGAAATGCTTATGTAGCTGCTGCCAAGAAACTGGTTTACGGAGCATGTGCCATTGATATGGTCGCAGGTCCCAGCGAAATCATGATCATTGCGGATAAAGACACCTGTCCGGAATTTGCCGCCGCGGATATGCTTTCCCAAGCCGAACACGGCAGCGGTCTGGAACAGGCTGTGATCGTCTCTGATTCTCCGGAAATGCTTGATAAGATCGCGGCTGAAGTAGCCCGTCAGGCAGAATCTCTGCCCAGAATCGAAACCGTTAAAAAAGTTATGAATAACGGTATGTTCTTCATTGAATGTGCCGATATGAAAGAAGCCTGTGAGATCGCCAATGGGTTTGCTGCAGAACACTTGGAAGTCATGACTGCCAATCCGAAAGAACAGTTGAAAGACCTCAATGCTGCCGGAGCAATTTTCCTCGGAAAATGGACACCCGAACCTGCTGGTGATTTTACTGCCGGACCCAGTCATGTTCTGCCGACTGCCGGTACTGCGAAATTTTTCCACGGAATCACAGCCGGCGATTTTATGCGCCGCAGCAGTATTCTCGAATATACCGAAGAGGCTCTCATGAAAGAAGTCTCCGCAATCGAAAAATTTGCGTCAATGGAAGGGCTTGATGCTCACGGAAGAAGTGCCTCCATCCGCCGCGATTTGAACAGAAAGAGC